>JAUVPB010000020.1 GCA_030598925.1 Actinomycetes bacterium | reverse complement strand
CTCAACGTCTACAGCCACGCCATCCCCGCCCTCCAAGAAACCGCCGCAAGCCTCATCGCCAGCCTCGTCCTCGATACCTGAAATCAGCGGCTCCCGCAAGCGCCCGTTTGCAATCCGTTTGCAGATTGCCCTATCCGACCAAGGCGGCTGGCAGTCCGAGCAAAGAAAAACCCCGGGGTTGCAGGGCATTCGTAGTGGGCCGTGCAGGAGTCGAACCTGCGACCTTGGGATTAAGAGTCCCCTGCTCTACCAGCTGAGCTAACGGCCCCGAGCGCCGGCCAGTATACCCCTGGGTGGGACCCGACCAGCAACGCCTAGCGTAGCCTGCTACGCGTGCGCCTACTCACCATTGTCGGCAACCGGCCGCAGTTCGTCAAGGCCTGGCCGTTCTCCCGCGCAGCGAGCGCTGCAGGTGCCGCTGAGACGGTGCTTCACACCGGCCAGCACTACGACGAGGAGCTCTCTGGCACGTTCTTCAGCGAGCTCGATCTCCGCGAGCCGAGCTACCGGTTCGAGGCGGGCGGCGGCAGCGCCGCAGACCAGCTCGCCATCATGCTGCCGTCGATCGAGCAGGCGATCGATGAGACCGCGCCGGACTGGGTCGTCGTGTTCGGAGACACGAACTCGACGCTGGCTGGTGCGCTCGCGGCCCGAAGCGCAGCCGTGCGGCTCGCCCACGTCGAGGCGGGGCTGCGCAGCTTCGATCGCACGATGCCCGAGGAGTTGAATCGTGTCGTCACCGATCAGCTGAGCGACGCGCTCCTTTGTCCATCAGCCCTTGCGGTCGAGAACCTCGCAAACGAGGGCATTCGCGCCGGCGTACATCAGATCGGCGACGTCATGCGCGACGTCGCCAGGCTTGCGGAGCCGCTCGCACGCGGACACTCGGCCGCCCTGGCCGAACTCGACGTCGAGCCTGGCTCGTACTTCCTGCTCACCGCGCACCGGCAGGCCAACACCCGGCTCGAGCCGCTCCGGCGAATCGCGGCCGCGGTCCGTGAGGTCGCGGAACCCGTCGTCTTCCCAGTCCATCCACGAACGCGCGCCGTGATCGATCAGCACCAGATCGAGTTCGGCGACGGCGCGCAACTCGTGCAACCGCTCGGCTTCTTCGACTTCGCGCTGCTGCTGATGGAGGCACGGGCCGTGCTTACCGACTCCGGCGGCATCCAGAAGGAGGCCTACTGGCGCGGCGTCCCGTGCATCACGCTGCGCGAATCGACTGAGTGGCCGGAGACGATCAGCGCCGGCTGGAACCAACTCGTTGGTACGGATACGGCCGCGATCGTCAGCGCCGCGAACGCGATTGGGCCTGGGCCGGAGCGCGCCGAGCTCTACGGGGATGGGCACGCAGCCGAGGCCACGCTGCGCGTCCTGGATACGATGAGCAGCCGATGAAGAGGGAGGTAGCTATCGTCGGGGCTGGCTACGTTGGCCTGCCCCTCGCACAGGTCTTCGGCCAGGCTGGCATGGGCACGGTGCTCGTCGACGTGTCCGCGGAGCGCGTTGACTCGATCAACCGCGGCGAGAGCTACGTCGAGGACGTCCCGAGCAAGGAGCTCAAGCGCCTCGTCGAAGCAGGAGCTCTCGCAGCGACAACCGACTACGACGCGGTGCGGGAGTGCGACGCGATCGTCCTGGCACTGCCTACGCCCCTCACGGCAAGCCGCGAGCCCGACCTCTCGATCGTCCTTCAGGCCGTCGGCAAGCTCGCGGAGCGGCTCCGGCCCGGTCATCTCGTCGTGCTCGAGTCGACGACCTACCCGGGAACGACGCGCGAGGACATCCTGCCGCTGCTAGCGACCTCAGGTCTGGAAGTCGGAAGCGACTACTTCCTCGCTTTCAGCCCAGAGCGCGTCGACCCGGGCCGCGAAGACTGGACGACCCAGAACACGCCGAAGGTGATCGGCGGGATCACGGACGCCTGCACCGCCCGAGCCTGCGAGTTCTATGGGAAGGCGCTCGAGACACTCGTGCCTCTCTCGTCCCCTGAGGCCGCTGAGCTCACGAAGCTGCTGGAGAACGTCTTCCGCAGCGTCAACATCGCGCTCGTGAACGAGCTAGCGCAACTCTGCGCGCGGATGGACATCGACGTCTGGGAGGTCATCGACGCGGCCTCGACCAAGCCGTTCGGCTTCATGAGCTTCAAGCCCGGACCCGGCCTCGGCGGGCACTGCCTGCCTGTCGACCCGTTTTACCTGTCCTGGAAGGCGAGGCAGTACGACTTCTACACGGAGTTCGTCGAGCTGGCCGGGAAGATCAACGAGAACATGCCCTACTTCTGCCTCGAACGAGTCGGCCACGCCCTCAACTCGCACGAGCGATCGATACGTGGGTCAGGCATTCACGTGGTCGGCGTGTCGTACAAGGAGGACGTCGGCGATCTCCGCGAGGCTCCCGCGCTCAAGCTGATCGAGCTACTACGGCACGAGGGGGCGAACCTCAGCTACACCGACGCACTCGTTCCGGCACTTCCGGACCACGGTCTTGTATCAACGCCGCTCGACGCGGCGATCCAGGAGGCCGACTGCGTCTGCATCGTGACGAAACACTCCGGCATCGACTACGAGGCCATCGCCGAGACAGCGAAGCTCGTCGTCGATTTCCGCAACGCGACCGGCGAGAACGGCGCCAAGCGCGACAACGTATGGAAGCTGTGACGCTCGGCCAGATCGGTCTCGGACCCTGGGGCTCGAACCTCGCACGCAACTTCAACGAGCTCGCCCGGTTGAAGTGGATCTGCGACCTCGACAGCGGGGCCCACGACCGGGTTGGCGCGCGCTTCCCATCGACCACGCTCACCGATCGGGTCGACGACCTGCTCGAGGACGACGATGTGTCGGCGATCGTCGTCGCTACCCCGGTGCCGACACACGCGGAGCTGGCCAAGCGGGCTCTGACAGCCGGCAAGCATGTGTTTGTCGAGAAACCAATGGCGCTAACCGCAGCCGACGCCGAAGAGCTCGTCGCGCTCGCAGAGCAACAAGCGCTCGCGCTGATGCCCGGGCACCTCCTCCTCTACCACCCGGGCGTGGTCAGACTGAAGCAGCTCGTCGACGCAGGCGAGCTCGGCGACGTGCTCTACATCTACGGCAACCGCCAGAACCTGGGCACGATCCGCAAGGACGAGAACGCGCTCTGGAGCCTCGGAGTGCACGACCTCTCGGTCATACTCCACCTGCTCGGAGAGGAGCCGGTCGAGCTCTGGTCGCGGGGTGAGTCGTTTCTCAAGGACGGCGTCGAGGATGTCGTGTTCTGCTACCTCAGGTTCCCATCCGGCAAGGTTGCCCACATGCACCTCTCGTGGCTCGACCCGCACAAGATGCGGCGAATGACGGTGGTCGGCTCCCAGAAGATGGCCGTGTTCGACGACATGGAGCTCGATCGTAAGCTCACGGTCTACGACAAGGCCGCCGAACAGACCGTTGGAACGTACGGCGAATGGCGCACGCGAACGGGCGACATCTCGAGCCCGTTCGTGCCCAACGACGAGCCCCTCCGGATCGAGTGTGCGCACTTCCTCGATCTCGTACGCGGCGATGCCGACCGGATCGCGCCTGCGCGTGACGGGCTCGCGGTGGTGCGGACGCTCGCCGAGCTCCAGAGCTCGCTCGAGGCGAAGCGCCCGGCATGAGCACCGAGTCCGGCAAGCATGTCGTCGTCTACGCCGACACCGTGCTTGGAGACGGATGCGTGCTCGGCGACCACGCGGTCGTCGGGAAGCAGCCCGTCCTGGGCCTCAGATCGACAGCTCCTGCCGAGCCGCTGCCGCCGCTACGACTCGGCAACGGGTGCACCATCTCCACCGGCGCGGTGGTCTTCGCCGGCACGCTCCTTGGCAACGGGGTGATCGTCGGAGATCAGGCCTGTGTTCGCGAGCGTTGTGAACTCGGCGACGCTGTCGTCGTTGGACGCGGCTCGCTCGTCGAGAACGACACGACGATCGGGAATGGCGTAACGATTCAGGCGAACGCTTACGTCACCGCCTACACCACGATCGAGGACGGCGTCTTCATCGCGCCCTGTGTCGTGACGACGAACGATAATTTCATGGGTCGAACGGAGAAGCGCCATGAGCTGCGCCGTGGCCCGACGATTCGCCGCGGCGCTCGCGTCGGTGGCGGTGCAGTGCTCCTGCCGGGCATCGAGATCGGTGAGGAAGCATTCGTCGGCGCCGGCGCCGTCGTGCTGCGAGACGTCCCGGCTCGCACTGTTGTCGTCGGAAACCCGGCGCGCGTCCTGCGCACCGTGCCCGACGACGAGTTCCTCTCGCCCGACGAGTGAGCGTCAGCGGCGTTTTACGGCGACCCGGTAGTCGCCTGCCGTGCCTCTTGCGGCGCGCAACTCGACGAAATGCCAGCCACCCCGTTTCGCGCGGTACCGCACGCGGGCACGCACCGAGACGCCGGCGAGCACCCGCAGCGGGCTCGCGGTCTCGACCGCTTTCGTGCCCGGAGACCAGAGAGCGATCGAGGTTCCCAATAGCGACGATCCACGGTACGTGACAGTGAGACGCTGGCCTCGCTTGAGTCGAACGGCGTAGACGTCCCGCTGGTCCTCGTAGTAGTCGAGGGTCGCCGCCAGCACGCGCTTCGACTTCTTGCTTGGGAAGTACGCGTAGTAGGCCTCCTTCCCGGCGTCGTCGTTCGACTCGAACCGATCGCTGACCGGGAGAGGCCCGGCGAGCGCTGCCACGGCGGCTGCAACGTCGAGACGTCCGCTGCCCGTCTTCCCGTCCCGACCAGGCACAGCGATGTCGGTCGCCGACCCTGTCAGCAGGCTGCTCACCTGGCTTGCTGTCAGCTCGGGCCTCGAAGCCAGCAGGAGCGCGGCGGTCGCCGAAACGAGCGGGGCAGCAAACGACGTTCCCTCACCTCGCCGATACTCATCCGGGGCGCATAGCGAGTAGCCCGCCGGCGCGCACTCAGGTTCGCTCAAGGAAATCGGAAACGTCGAGACGATGCCGACTCCCGGCGCCGAGAGATCGTTATAACGGCGATCGCGGTTCGAAAACGCGGGAACTGTACTGTCGGAACGCAAGGCGCTTACGCCGATCACGTGCGGTAGAGCCGCCGGGTAGCTCGCGTATCGGTACGGGCACACCGCGTCGCAGTTTCCTGTCGCCGCCACTACGACCGCGCCGTTCGCAACGGCGTACCGAACTGCTGCGGCCTCGAGCTCCGAGAACGTATCGCGTGCCGAGTTCAGGGGATCACGGTGGCCGCCGAGGCTGAGGTTAATCACACGAGCTCCGCGGTCGACCGCCCACCGAATCGCCTTCGCCTCGGCCTCGAGCGGAATCGAGCCGTCGCCGCCGACAACCTTGGCGATCAGCAATCGGACAGGAAAGCCAATCCCGGCGATGCCGGTCCCGTTGTTGGTCGCGGCGGCGATCTCTCCGGCGACCATTGTCCCGTGCCCGATCGAGTCTGTCGTGGCCGGTGACGAGACGAACGATCGCGCCTCTTCGACCCGATCCACCAGATCCGGATGGTCCCCATCGAAGCCCGAGTCGACCACGGCCACGAGCACCGGGTTCAGCACGGGCAACTCCGGCCACGCGTCGAACGCGCGCACCAGAGGTAGATACCACTGGTCGCCGAACAGTGGGTCGTTCGGGACGAATGCAACCCGCCGGGGTCGGTCTAGCCGCTCCACGTAGCTGACGCCTCGAATGCGGCTCAGGGCCGGCAGAGCCCAATCGACGTCCGCGACGCGTACCGTGATTGCCGAGAGGGGCGCGAGCTCCGTTGACGCCACGCCACCCGTTCGAGCCTCAGCGGCAGCTGCAACCCGGGTCGGAGATGCCCCCCTTTCGAGGCCAACAGCGACCTTGCCGGGGTGAGCGACCGCCGGAGCCGTCAGCGCCAGGGCAACTGCGAAGGCGAGAAGGATCCTCACCGGGGAACGTTCACCGACTTACTTGCGCCGGCGCCGACTCCGTCGCTCGAAACCGTCGCGACAACGCGATAGTCCCCGGCTGGCCGTGGCTTGAGCCGGAACCTATACTGGCCTGCCCTGCCTGTCTCGGACCGCGCGACGCGCCGCCAGCGGCGCTTCCCCCGCCGTTCAAGCGCGACAGCCGTCCCCGCCTCCTTCGGACGCACCACACCAGTGAACACCCCTCGCCTCTTCTTCTGGAGCGTCACGCGAGCGTTCACGGCAAGGCGAACCTGCGGAGCGCGAACGCCGCTCCCCGTGAGTTCGGGCGCATGCAGTCTGAGCGTCATGCCGCGCGTTGGTCGCAGGCGCACGCGAACGTCGCCGTTCGCGTTGGGCGCAACCTCGCGAAGGTGCTCCCACCGTCCGTCGGATTTCACCTCGAGCGTCGCACTCTCAACGTTACGAGCCACTCCTCGTATTGTGACCTTCTGGCGGAAAGCCGCAGGCTGCTTCGGTGACACGAGGTCGAGGAGTCCTACCGAGAACCCGGTTGAGCGAAGGCCCAACGCTGTCCGTGCTGTGGCGCCGTCGATCGCGGCCTGACTCCCGGAGCCCGCCATCACGAACAGATCGACTCGGCCCGAGGCGTTCGTCGTTGTCGTCACATCCCGAATCCCTCGAGGGCCAAGACCCTTTAGGGCTCGCTGCAGTTGCTTGCGCGCCAGCACAATGGGCCCCCACCGGTGGTGGGGCGAGTGAGCGTCTGTGGGATCGTCGACCGAGCGCAGGTACGGCAAGGCGTTCGAGCCGCGCCAGACGTCCTCGATCGCGGCGGTGCGCCCGCCTGACGTCGAGAAGAAGAACGTTGTCGCGACAGAACCGTCGTGGAGCACGACGACACCACGCGTGGCGTCGACCGCGCTCGTCGACCGTAGCTCTTCCGCATCGAGGCCGCCATAGACCTGGCTGCGGGTATCCGCGTACGCGTCGAAGACGCCCTTCGTGCGCCGCGTTGCGATCGCGTACGAGCGGGCGGCGACTGCCTGTGCTTGCAGCGCCTCCGTCGCCCACGACGTGGGCATCTCTTCGGGAACCACGCCGTAGAGGTACTGCTCCAGCGGCAACTCGTTGACGACGAGCACGCCGTCTGACGTGTCATGGACGTTCAGAACGCCGCGATACGGCCTGCCGGCTACTGCCAGCGGGCTTGCGCCTGGCACGAACATGAGCGGAGGCGCGAGCGTGTGCCTCTCGGCGCCAGAGCGCACAACGAGCTTCGGCGTCACCGTCGCCGCCCCCGCAGCCAGGTCGACCGTCGTGCCGTCCGAGCCGCGTACGGTGAAAGGCGAGTCCGAGGAGACCTTGAATGATCCGCCTGGGGCGTGGACCAGCACGCGCATCTGCGTCGCCTCGACGGTGCCAAGCGTCGTTCCGCGGTAGTAGTGGGCAAGAATCTGCGCGTGGGTCGCGCCGTTATTGGCCAGCCCGGCCGCTCCGTACTGGCTGAGTCCGATCCCATGACCCCAGCCGTAGCCGTGGATCACGAACACGGGCGCCGCACCGGCAGGCGTGCCGACGGCAAGCGCGGCGATCGCCGCAACGATGAGAGCTGAGCGTTTCATGAGTTCGGCCGGGCGGGGCTAGTAGGCCAAGGTACCCCAGAGTCGTAAGGATTGCGTGAGTTCTCCGGGCCGGCGAGTATTCCTCTGCGCCTACGTCCCGAGGCGGGACGCGTACTGCTGTTCGTAGTACTCGCGGTAGGCGCCCGACTTGATCGGCTCCCACCACGCACGGTGTTCGCGGTACCACGCAACGGTTTCCTCGAGGCCCGAGCGGAAGTCGCGCTCTGGCGCCCAGCCCAGCGAGTGAAGTTTCCCGCTATCGAGCGAGTAGCGACGATCGTGACCGAGACGGTCATCCACATGACGTACGAGGCCGTCGTCGGCGTCGCAAAGCTCGAGGATCCGCGCCACCACCGTGAGGTTCTCGAGCTCGCAGTCGCCACCGACGTTGTAGACCTCGCCTCCCTGCCCGTGACGCATCACGAACTCAATGGCCGCGCAGTGGTCGGAAGCGTGGAGCCAGTCGCGAACCTGCTTTCCATCCCCGTAGACCGGGAGCTCCTTGCCGTCGAACGCGTTGGTGATGAAGAGCGGGATCAGCTTCTCGGGGTACTGGTGCGGGCCATAGGTATTGGAACCCCGCGTGATGAGGGCGTCGACGCCGAAGGTGCGAACGTGGGAGAGCACCTGCAGGTCACCGCCGGCCTTCGAGGCCGAGTACGGGCTCGATGGCCGCAAGGCGTCCCGCTCGCTGGAGGACTCGCCGGCCGCGACGTCGCCGTACACCTCGTCGGTCGAAACCTGCACGAGCCGCGCATCGGCCTCGCGAGCCCATTCCAGTAGGACGTACGTTCCGAGCACGTCCGTGTGGATGAACTCGTGGGCACGGAGAATGGATCGGTCGACGTGCGTCTCGGCCGCAAAGTTGACGCAGGCGCCGCATCCTTCGCCCGCGCGCTGGACAGCCTCGCGATCGGCGATGTCCCCCCGCACGAACTCGTGGGAGACTCCGTCGAGGTTCGCCAAATTACCGGCGTACGTCAGCTTGTCGAGCACAACGACGCTGTCGCCGGCCGTCGCAAGCCGTTCGACGAACCGGCTCCCGATGAAGCCGCACCCTCCGGTCACGAGTACCCGCACACGTCGATGCTAGACGCCAGTTGCTCGGCTGGGCTGGAGTAAAGTGCAGCATCGTGATTCCCAGCCTCGAAGGCAAGATCGTCGTGGTCACCGGTGCCGCTTCCGGCATCGGCGAGGCCTGCGTTCAGTTCCTCGAGTCGAGCGGGGCGATCGCGTCTCCTGTCGATCTAGCCGGGCCGACGCCGATCGATGTAACCGACCGAGGCCAGCTCGACGAGCTCGCGACACAACTCGCGAGCGACCATGGCGGCGTGGACGGGCTCGTCAACGCAGCGGGAGTCCTCACCGACAACAAGCCTGTCGACGAGCAGCCGGCCGACGACTTCCGGCGCAACTTCGAGGTCAACGTGCTGGGGACAGTCCAGACGTGCCAGGCCTTCACCGCGCTCCTGAGAGCCCGCAACGGGGCCGTTGTCAACGTCGCCTCCCAGGCGGCATTGGTCTCCCTGCCGCAACAGGCTGCGTACAGCGCCGCCAAGGGCGGGGTCGCGGCCTTCACGCGATCGCTGGCCATCGACCTGGCGGCCGACGGTGTACGCGCAAACTGCGTGTGCCCCGGCTTCGTCCGAACGGCGATGACAGCGGGCTTCTTCGAGAACGAGACGTTCGTCCGTGCGGCCGAGCAGCGCATTCCGATGGGCCGGATCTTCGAGGCGAGCGAGATCGCAAGCGTTATCTGCTTTCTCCTGAGTCCGCTTGCGGGCGCCATGACCGGGACGACCATCCCGATCGACGGCGGCTGGACGGCAGGCGAGCCGGCACTGCCCTGGTAGCGGGCGAGGCGAGCGCTCGACGCGTCGATCGGCACGGCGCGACGAGGCGCGGCTACGTTGCGTTACCGATGCGCGATAGGCATTCCCGCAAGCCTTCGCGCCAGTGGGGAAGCAGGGGCGCATCCGGCCGCTCGCTCCGGAGAACGGAGTAGGCGGGCCGCGTCGCCGGGCGTTGCAACTCGGCTGTACGGATCCGCTCGACGCGGCACCCGAGTCCCCGCTCCTCGAAGATCGCTTCGGCAAACTCCGCCCAGCTGCACTCCCCCTGGGCCGCGAGATGCCATATGCCGCCGGACCGGCCCAGCAGCTCGCCCGTCGCTGTAGCGAGATGGCCGACGTAGGTCGGGCACCCGACCTGATCGTCCACGACCTGTACCTCGTCCCGGGTCTCGCCGAGGCTAAGCATGGTTCGCACGAAGTTGTGGCCGGTCGCGCCGAACAGCCACGACGTTCGGACGGTCCATCCTTCGCTGATCTCCCGCTCAGCCGCGAGCTTGCTACGCCCGTACGCCGAAACCGGACCCGTCTCGTCCGACTCGACGTACGGCTCGCGTTTCGTGCCGTCGAAGACGTAATCGCTCGAGTACGCGACGAGCGGCGCTCCGAGGCCCGCGACGTTTCGCGTTCCGACGACGTTTGCCGCATCAGCCGCATCCTCGGCTGCTTCGGCGCCGTCGACGTCCGTCCAGGCCGCGGCATGGAGAACGAGCGAAGGCAACAGGCCGCTCGGTGCGGGCATCGTAACGTCCCAGTCGCTTCGTGTCAACGCCGTCGCTGCCGGAAACGCCTCCCGCAAGGCCACCCCGAGCTGGCCACCGGCACCGGTAATCAGCACGCGCTCGAGCAACCGGGCGGTGCGCCTATCCGGCGCTGTCACGCGTCGAGAGGAGCGGCGAGTCAGTCGACCACAGGTGTTTCACGCGGGGGTCGTCCCACGGGACTCCCTGCTCGTCCGGATCGTCGCGGTCGTACTCACGTGTCACCTGGTAACAGAGAAGGATGTCGGTGAGCGCTTCGAACCCGTGTGCGTGATGACCAGGCACCCAGACGCCCACCCGGTTGGCCTCGCCGATGTCGACGCTGAACGCGTCGTCGGTCGAGCGGTCGAGCACGACAACCCGTGCGGTTCCCTGGAGGCACACGAAGAAGTCGTCCTGCCCGCGCTCGTGGTAGTGGAGACCCCGAATCACGCCCTGCTGCGAGAAGGAGGCGTTCGTCTGCACTGTGCGGCGGGGAAGCAGGCTCTCACGACGTAGCTCGGAGAACCACCCGCGCTCGTCACCAAATCGCGGCGTGGGGATGAGCTCGACGCCCTGCACCAGCTGCGCGGAGGCAGCTCGCTCAGGCACGTCCCGCGACCTCGGCCGTCGCGAGCTTGTTGACGCCGGTACGCGCCACGAGCTCGCCGATCTCGGCGAGCGCACCGTGCGTTCCAGCGTCGCGCCACCAGCCTTCGACGCGAGCGACGGAGAGCTCGCCGCGCTCCGCGTACACGCGATTGACATCGGTGATCTCGAGCTCTCCGCGGCTCGACGGCTCTAGGCGGCGAATGACGTCAAAGACGTCAGGTGGGTAGCAATAGAGACCGACGACCGCGTCGCTCGAAGGCGGCGCGTCATAGCGCATGTCCACGCTGCCGGCCTTCTCGACCACGTCGAGCACCCGGCCATCGTCACCGTAGGCGATCACGCCAAACCGCTCAGGGTCGGACACCTCCTTCACGAACACCTGGGCGCCGCCACCGCTCCCAGCGAACGCCTGGATCGGCTCCGCTTCGACGTATTCGAAGAGATTGTCGCCGAGACACACGACGAGGTTCTGGCCCGCCGCGAATGACTCCGCCATTCCGACCACCTCGGCGATCCCGCCGGCCTTCCTCTGCACCTTGTACGTGAGATCGAGCTCGAACAGAGACGACGCGCCGTCTCGCGTGCGCAGCCTGCCGTCGCCCAGAAGGTCGATGAAGTCGCCAGCGTGATTCTGTCCCGTCACGATCAGGACCTCGTCGATGCCGCACCGCTGTAGCAGCTGCAACGGGTAGTAGATCATCGGCCATTCGCCGACGGGAAGCAGGTGCTTGTTCGTCACTCGCGTCAGCTCGTGCAGCCTCGTCGCCTCGCCGCCGGCACAGATCAGTCCGCGCGTGCCATCCAATGCCATCGTCGAGAGTTTAGACACGGGCGACTCAGCCGACCCGGCCTGGCTACAATCGTGCGCTAGCGAGGAAAGGACCCGGCCATGCCTTCAGTTCAACGAGTTAACGACCTAGTCGAAACGACGCGGCCGCTCGTGCGTCGCCTTGCCGAGGACGACGAGCTTCGCGAGAGCCTGCGCTCGGCGCTCGGTTCGGCTCAGCGCGTGTACGAGGGCGTCGGCGCACAGCCCTCCCGAAAAGGCGCTGCGCTCAAGTTGGTCAGCGACCCCGAGCTGCTTGGCGAGCTGCAGGGCGCCGTGGCTGAGCTTCGCGCCGCGGGCGAGCGCGCGCGGGCACCACAGCGCAGCTCACGGCGGGGGTCGTACTTCTTCCTCGGCGCGATCGTCGCGATCCTCTTTCTGAACCCCGTGACGGGTCCGTCGCTTCGCGAACGGCTTGGCGGCCTGCTTCCCGGGCGGTCAACCGTCGAGTTCGACTACGGCGACTAACCACTCCACGAGCTCGCATCCGCGGGCCCTGGGACTGAAATGAGAGCGCTGGTCACAGGCGCTACCGGCTTTGTCGGGAGCCGTCTCGTTGACCGCCTGCTCGACCGCGGAGACACGGTGGTGGGTCTGGCCCGCTCACCGGCCTCGGCGCAGAAGCTGATTGATCGTGGCTGCAAGTTCGTTCAGGGGACCCTGACCCAGGGTCCCGCTGTACGCGCCGCCGTTCAGGGCTGTGACGTCGTCTTCCACGTCGGAGGAGTCACCGCGATCGGAATCAGCCGCGGCGAGCGCGGCGCGATGGAGGCCGCGAACATTCACGGCACGGAGCTCCTGTTCGACTCAGCCATCGACGAAGGTGTGGGCCGGATCGTGTACGCGTCGTCCCTCACCGTGTTCGGGAACACCCGTGGCGATGTCGTGGACGAGACGTTCGACAGGACCGAGCCTCGATTCCTATCGTGGTACGAGCGTACGAAGTACCTGGCGCATCAGACTGCTGTGGCTCGGATACGAGACGGTGCCCCACTCGTGATCGCGCAGCCGGGGCAGATCTACGGGAGAGGCGACCACTCGCTCGTTGGCCAGCAGCTCGCCCGAGCGTCGCGAGGGGACCTGCGGTTCAACTCGTTCCCGGGGCTTGGCCTCGTGTTCGCACACATCGACGACGTCACCGACGGCCTCCTCCGATTGCAGGAGCGCGGCGAGGAGGGCCGCGCGTACATCCTGGGTGGGGAGCGCACAACGCTCGGTGAAGCAGTGCAGCAAGCCGCGGCCGTTGGCGAGTGCGAATCTCCGGCGTGGACCCTCTCGCCGCGAGTCGTTCGTGCGGTCTCTCCGCTCAGCCGGCTCCTCGCGGCGACGGGTCGGACGCCTCCTAACCTCGGTGAGGTCATCAACGCGTGCGAGAACGTCACATACTGGGCCTCGGACGAGCGGGCACGCACCGAGCTCGGATACTCGCCCAGGGGTCTCGACGCAGGGCTCCGCGAGACGTTTTGCACCCCCGCGGCGACCGCAGAATGAGCGACGTTCGATAGCGCCCTCAAACGGGGTACCCGGACCGAGTTAACCCTCCCTGCCGGTGCCGGCTAACCCTCGGAGGGACACCCGTTCAAGCGGTCTCGCGATCGCTCGATCTCACCGATATCCAGGGCATGCCATCCCCAGGATTTCTTCCGCTGCAATCGTTGATTCGCCAGCTGTCCGCACTCGCACGGCGATGCCGCAGCGAGTCGGGAGTAACGCTCATCACCGCGGTGATGGCCCTCTCCATTCTGAGCGGTGCAGGTGCCAGCGTCGTGTACTTCTCGAGCGCGAATACGCGCTCGTCGGCGTACGCCGCTGACCACCAGAGCGCGCTCGACCTCGCCGAGGCCGGCATGAACTTCGCACGCTCGACTCTCTGGCAGGCGGCCGACCCGAGCGATCCGAACTCCGTACCGTCTGCAACGCAACAGGTCGAAGGAGTCGACGTCACGTACTACGGCACGTTCGATGCGGAAGCGCAGATCTGGACGCTGACCGGGCGCGTTGAGGTCACCAACCCAACCGGCGCCGCGCCGATCATTCGGACAACCTCAAGCAAGGTCAGGATCACGACCGGTACGCAGGGCAGCACCAACAACGCCATCTGGACGTACCTGTACCAGGACGATCCGAACTTCTGCGCCGACATCTCCAACAACGTCTCGATCGAGATCCCGGTGTATACCCGGGGCGATCTCTGCGTCTCCAACAACGCCACCGTGGAGAGCGACACCGTCCAGGTGCTCGGCAACGTGGAGATCTCGAACAACGGCTCGATCGGATCGGTGATCACCCCCATCAGCACGGCGGAGATCGCGGGCCAGTGCAAGTACGGAAACGGTGGGTCTGGCCAATGGCACTCACCCTGCAGCGCCATAGACCGTGTCTATGCAAACACGATCACGACGACGCCCGTATCACTCACAAAGCCAGCCGTGAACATGCCGGCGTGGTACGCCGCCGCGGCGCCGGGCCCAGACAAGCCCTGCACCCAGGGCAACTTCCCAGGCGACTTCGACGACGACGGGCTCATGAACGGGAGCCTTCCGCAGGTAGATCTTGCGCCCTCGACGCCGTACGACTGCAAGGCGTATGACAGCACGGGTCAGCTCGTCGGGCAGATCAGCTGGACGCCAGGGCAGGGCGCCCTGCCCGGAACGTTGACGATCTCCGGTGTGATCTTCATCGACGGTCCCGTGAAGATCAACAACAACGTGAACGCCGTGTACCAGGGCAAGGGCGTCATCTACGCGACCGGCCAGGTGTTGATCTCGAACAATGCGAAGCTCTGCGGCACCAATGGCTGCACATCAGCGTGGAACCCGAACGTCGACATGCTCGTGTTCGTGGCTGGAACCACCGCTGTGGACGACGGCTTCGTTGTGCGCAACAACGCCCGGTTCCAGGGTGCTGCATACGTCGAGCAGGATTTCCGCGAGTGGAACAACGCGACGGTCACCGGGCCGATCATCGCGCGGCGGATCCGTGTGCGGAACAACGCGGTCCATAAGTTCACGCCGTTCAGCACGCTCCTGCCGGGCATGCCGGCGTCGTCGACCACGTCGACGACTCTCGAGAACGTCGACGGCAGCTTTACGAGCTCCTAAGGGGCTACCCTCACCGCTTCTGCGGCGGGGAAGCGCGCGCCACAGGCGGCGCGCCTCGCCGCGGAGGCGCTGTTCAGCGGGCCGAGAAGCCCGGTGACGCGTCGACGATCGGCGAGCGCTGCGGGAGAACGGTCAAGCTGTAGCTCCCCTCGGACGTGCTCTGCGGAAAGCTGAGCACGCGCTCAAGACCACTCGAGTCGAGGCCGCTCACGAACGAGATGTCAACGAACCCGAGTGGAACCGCGGCCGCCAGGGGTGCGAGCGCGGGCGCAGGAGCATTCGGCGCCGCCACGATCGCATCGGAGAACGAGACGTCGGCGTCAACTGCTCTCTGCCAGGCTGACAGGAACGGGAACGGGTTGACGACCCCGTCGTATCCCTGGTCGATGAGCTCGAACGGATGGGTCTCGAAGTGGAGATGCGGTGGCGTTCCCACCGCATCGCCTGACGCCCCAACGAAGCCCAGCACGTCACCGGCCTCCACCCGCTGCCCGTTCTGCGCAATCGGCGCGTAGGCCGAGAGGTGTGCGTAGTAGAACTCGTTCCCCGCGTCGTCACGTAGCCAGAGGCGGTGCCCGCCGATCGCGTTCCAGCCCACGAGAAAGAGCTCGCCACCCGTGACCGCAAGGACCGGTGCTCCGAGCGACGCGAAGATATCGTTGCCGTGATGCCAACCCGTGGTCGCCCGCGCGGCTTCATAGTCGTCGGAAAAGCCTGCAGGGCCATAGACCGGAAACACGAAGCCCTCGCCGGTGAACTGCGGAGTTACGGTCGTGCTTGGCGCGACTGTCGGCGCGCTCGGTGACGCCTCAGGGGTGGCGGGAGCTGGATCTGGCGACGATGGCGATGGCTCGCGGGCCGGCCGTGCGTCCTCCGGCGGAGCTGGCTCGGAGTCGGTCGCCGGCTCCTGGTCCTCGGAGTTCTCGGGCGTCGGAGGCGCTGCCTCCGTTCCAGGCTCGGTGGACGCGTCCTCGCCGCCCGGCTCCGGCTCGGCGGGCTCGAGTTCCGCGGCTTCCGGCCCGGCCGAGCGGACGGCCGCCTCCGCGTAGCCGACAAGAATCTCCGAGCCCGCCGGCAACCCTCCGTGATCGGCGGTCAGGTGAACATGCAGGCCTACGACAAACCCACGGTAGCCCGGCGTCGGCGGACCTTCAGTGACAACCGCCTGCTCCAAGACCACGACGTAGCCCCAGTCGCCGAGAGCGACGCGCTGGTTCGGCGCGACCGAGATCGGGGTACCCAGAACGACGAGGCCCTCGATTGTTGACGCGCTGAGCTGGCCCCCGGCGGCCGTCTGTGTGGCCCGAGCACCAGCCTGCACGTACACGCGCGAGGCGGTGATCTCGCCTCCGAACAGGCTCACGGAGTCCACGTCGGCACGCGCGAACGAGCCCGGATCCGGAGAGAGTCGGGCGCGGGACTCCACACTCAGCGGAGCTGCGACCACCACGTCGCCACCATCGGGGAACGTGACCCCGGCGGAGGCTCTCTCGCCGCGAGGCGGGCTCGAAATCGCGGTGGCCGTTGCACCACCACCGCCGGGCAGCGCGACGCGGGCGCCCAGCGCCGTCGACGACGATTCCGGCGTCGCCGCGGCTGCTAGCGACGCCGATCCAGCGAAGGCTACGAGCAGAGCCCCCGCCAACCACAGTAGGCGTGCAACCACGTCTCACACTGTATCGGCCATCGAACGAACATTCGACAGCCATCGTCCGGCTCGAACTGGTGCCCGGGTTCGCGAAGTGGTTGGATTGACCCAGGCAGGAGAGGAGGACGAATGGCAGACACGGCCGGGCACGCACACGATGTGATCGAGGGCTTGCTGGACGAGCAGCGGGTCTTTCCGCCCTCGGACGAGTTCCGAGCGGGCGCCATCATCCGCGATGACAGCGTCTATCGCGAGGCCGAGTCCGACTTCGAGGGCTTCTGGGCCCGGCTTGCCGAGGAGTTCATCGACTGGTACGAACAGCCGACCGAGTGCCTCAAATGGACGGCGCCTCACTGCACCTGGTTCGAGGATGGCGTACTCAACGTCAGCGTCAACTGCCTCGACCGTCACATCGACGCCGGCCACGGCGAGCGCGTCGCCTTCCACTGGGAAGGCGAGCCCGCCGACGACACACGAGATGTGACGTACGACGAGCTGCTGGCCGAAACGTGTCGCATCGCCAACGGCCTCAAGTCGCTCGGCGTCCGCAGAGGCGACAGGGTCGGGCTGTACATGGGCATGGTCCCCGAGCTTCCTGCGGCGATGCTCGCATGTGCGCGTATCGGGGCGCCGCACGTGGTTATCTTCGGCGGGTTCTCTGCGGAGTCGCTAGCCGACCGGCTGGACTCCGCCGGCGCAAAGGTCCTGATCACGCAAGACGAGGGTTGGCGCAAGCGTCTAAAGATTCCCCTGAAGGAGAACGCCGACGCTGCCGCCGATCGCGTGCCCAGTGTGGAACGGGTCGTGGTGCTCCGACGGACCGGCGATCCCGTTCCGTGGAACGACGATCGCGACGTCTGGCTCGACGAGTTGGCGGCCGACCAGCCCGACACGTGTGAGCCCGAACGAATGGGAGCCGAGGACACGCTCTTCCTCCTTCACACCTCCGGCACGACTGCGAAACCCAAAGGCGTTCAGCACACGACGGGGGGATACCTTCTCCAGGCCGCCGTCACCCACAAGTGGGTCTTCGACATCCACGACGACACAGTCTGGTGGTGCGCCGCCGACATCGGCTGGGTCACAGGACACTCGTATATCGTCTACGGACCTCTGGCGAACGGCACGACGAGCGTCCTCTACGAGGGCGATCCGGCGTGCCCTGACTGGGATCGCCATTGGGAGGTCATCGAGAAGTACAGGGTCACGGCGTACTACACCGCGCCCACGCTCATTCGGTCCTTCGTTAAGGCGGGCCCTGAGTACCCGGCGAAGCACGACCTCAGCTCGCTACGCCTCCTGGGCACCGTTGGCGAGCCGATCAACCCGGAGGCCTGGCTGTGGTACTGGCGCTACATCGGGGGCGAGCGGTGCCCGATCGTCGACACGTGGTGGCAGACCGAGACGGGCGGCATCCTGATCACGCCGCTCCCGGGCGTGACCGAGCTCAAACCAGGGTCGGCAACCGTTCCGTTCCCGGGTATCCAGGCCGACATCCTCGACGAGGCCGGCGAGCCGGTCGTGCGCGGGAGCGGCGGCTTCCTCGTCGTCAAGAACCCGTGGCCCGGCATGTTCCGGACGCTATGGCAAGACGACGAGCGCTACGTGGAGGCTTACTTCAGCAAGTACGAGCCGTCCATCTACGTGGTCGGCGACGCCGCCAAGCAGGATGACGACGGGTACTTCTGGATCATGGGTCGCATCGATGACGTGATCAACGTCGCGGGTCACCGACTATCGACCACAGAGATCGAATCGACCCTCGTCGAGCACCCTGCGGTCGCAGAGGCGGCCGCGACGGGCGCCGCAGACCCCGTCCGCGGCCAGTCGATCGTGTGCTTCGTCTTGCTCAAGAGTGGTCATGATCAGACGCCTGAGCTCGCTGAGGACCTACGCCACTTCGTGGCGGACAAGATCGGAAAGATCGCCCGCCCCGCGGCAGTGCTGTTCGGCGACGACCTGCCGAAGACCCGGTCGGGCAAGATCATGCGCCGACTGCTGAAGGACATCGCCGAGGGCCACGAGCTCGGCGACACGACGACACTGCGCGACGCTGAGGTTGTCGTCGACCTCAAGCAGAAGGCAGATCTCGTGATGGGCCGAAGCAACTGACCTCGAACGGCGGGGCACTCGCTATTGCGCTGCAGCGCCTGCGGGAGGCACCCGCTGAGTCTGCCCTCATCCTGGACGTCGACGGCACGCTCTCACCGATCGTCGACCGCCCGGTGCTGGCCGAGGTGCCTGCAACGACCCAGGACCTCCTCGCCCGGCTAGTCGACGAGTACGCCCTGGTCGCATGCGTCAGCGGCCGTCCCGGAGCCGACGCGCGCCGCATCGTGGGCGTCAGTGGCATTCGCTACGTCGGGAACCATGGGCTCGAGTTGCACCCGGAGGCCGAGACAGCCAGCGCCCGAGTCCAGGCGTTCCGGCGCAAGCTCGCCGAGCGTTGGACCGTCGAGAACAAGCACCTCTCGCTCAGCATCCACTTCCGCAACGCGGGTGACGAGGACGAGGCCCGTGCCGCGCTCGAACGCGTCGCTGAGGCGGCGACGGCCTTCGGCCTCGACCCGCGCTGGGGCCGAAAGGTGCTGGAGATTCGACCACCGCTCGAGGCACACAAGGGCACGGCTGTGACAACCCTGCTCTCCTCGGTCGGCGCGCTCCGGGCGTTGTACGCCGGCGACGACACGACCGACCTCGACGCGTTTCGAGCACTTCACGAGGCCGAGCTGAACACGGCGATCGCAGTTGCGGTTGACTCCGCCGAGGCACCGTCCGAGCTGCTTGCGACCGCCGACGTCGTCGTCAACGGACCCGCGGAGCTCGCCGAGCACCTCGAGCGGCTCAGCCCTCCAGAACGCGCGTAGCCTCCCGCCGAAGCACGTCCCATGCGCGGCTGACGTCGTCGATCGTCGATCGCGCGTTCCCGATCGCCATGCGCAAGACGACGCGATCGTCGATCCGTGTGTGGGTCATGAACAACTCGCCCGACGCATTGACGGCTTCGAGAATCGCAAGGTTCGTCTCGTCGGACCCCCGGCGTCGAAAGCACACGAGGGAGAAGTGACGAGGCGCGGAGAGCTCCCAATCCGGATCCGCACTCACCCAACTCTCGAACATGGAGGCGAGCTCCACGGCATACCGGATGCGCTCCTGGATGGCCAGCCGCCCATAACAGCGAAGCGTGATCCAGAGCTTGAGCGCTCGGAAGCGGCGTCCCAGAGCCGGTCCGTAGTCGGAGAGGCTGTCGGCGTCATCGTCGGTCCGCAGGTACTCCGGAACGAGACTGAAGGCCCGTCGAAACGCTTCCGGCTTCCGCGTCCAGAGCGCCGAGCAATCGATCGGGACGAGCAACCACTTGTGCGGGTTGACGACGAGCGAGTCCGCCCCCGACACGCCGGCTTGCGACCAGCGAAACTCAGGGCAGATCCAGGAGGCGCCCGCGTACGCGGCGTCAACGTGAAGCCATGTTCCGGTCGACTTGCAGAGCGGCACAAGGGCATCGACGGGATCGACGGAGGTCATCGATGTCGTCCCGACGGTCGCCACGACGGCCGCGACGTGCCCGGACGCCAGCTCACCCTCGACGAGATCTGGCCGCAGCCTGAACTCGGCGTCGGTCGCGATGGCGCGAGGTTCGAGCCCCAGCAACCGTGTGGCCTTCTCGACCGAGGAGTGAGCGTGCTCCGAGAACAACACCGCGGGACGGCCGGTTTGTTCCCGTGCGGCGATCAGTGCCGCGAGGGTCGATGTCGACGCTGTGTCCTCGATATGCCCGTGCCAGTCTTCGGGGACGCCCAGCAGCTTTGCGAGCCAGGCCATCATGTGCGCCTCCAGCTCCGTTGCAGCGGGCGAAGACCGCCAGATGAACGCCACCTGGTTCATCACCGCCGTGAGGAACTCCGCGACCATCGCCGGCTCGGACGACGTCACTGCGAAGTAGGAGAAGAACCGCGGATGCTGCCAGTGCGTGAGGGCCGGCAGCACGATCTCGTCCAGGTCGCGGAGTACCGCGGAGAAGGGCTCCGGGCCGTCAGGTGCCTCGGCGGGAAGCTTCGCGCGGACGTCGCCCGGGTCGACCCGCGGGAGGACCGGCAACTCGGGAAGCCGCTCGAGGTACCGAGCCGCCCATTCGAGCGCGGCCTCGCCATCCGTGAGCAGATCGAACTCTGGCGCCCCGTAGTAGGAGCCCCGGCGGGGCCGGTCGCTCACCGCGACGCGCCTGCGCGTCGCGGTGCGACTTCGCGCCACGAGCCGGCGTTCAGTACCTGCTCGTCCGTGAGCCAAGCCCGGCGGGCCTGCATAACCGCGAAATCGGCGTACGCGAGCGCTCGAGTCGAGTGTGCATCGCTGTTGCACACGATCTTGACGCCAGCCGCCGCCGCCGCGCGCGCGTGCACATCGCGGAGATCGAGGCGATCGGGCTGGCCGTTGATCTCGAGTGCGGTGCCCGTCGCAGCCGCAGCCGCAAAGATCGCGTCGAGATCGAGATCGTATGGAGCTCGCTGGCGCAGCTTTCGACCGGTTGGATGGCCGATGCAGTCGACCGAGGGGTGCTCGATCGCCGCGACGATACGAGTCGTCAGCTTCTCGCGTGAGTCCTGGAAGCCACTGTGGACCGAGGCGACGACCCAGTCGCGCTCCGCAAGCAGCTCCGAGGGCATATCGAGTGAGCCGTCAGCCCGGATGTCGACTTCGACGCCGGACAGAACGCGCAAGCCAGAAACCCGATCGTTCGCGGCCACGATCTCCGCGACCTGCTCCGCCAGGCGACCGTCTCGGAGCCGGCGTGCGTGATCGCAGATCGCGATGTACTTGAGGCCTTGGGCCTTGGCCGCAACAGCCATCTCCTCGACGGAGGCCCTGCCGTCGGACCACGTCGTGTGCATGTGGAGATCTCCACGGATCGAGTCTACGAGTGCAGGCAGCTCGCCTCGCCGAGCCAGTTCGAGCTCTCCCGCGTTCTCCCTCAACTCGGGTGATATCCAGGCGTATCCGAGTGCCGCGTACACCTCTTCCTCCGTCTCCATCGTCGTGACGCTTCCATCCGCGTCCTCGATGCCCCACTCCGAAACCGAGAGTCCTTGGCGCACGGCCTCCTCGCGCAGTGCGACGTTGTGCGCCTTCGATCCTGTGAAATGCTGGAGGAGATTCCCGTAGCACTCAGGCGAAACGACTCGAAGATCAGCCGCGATGCCGTCCTGGGAAACGAACGTCGCCTTCGTCTCACCGTGGGCCGTGACCTTCGCAACCGATGGAAACGCCACGAAGTGGTCGAGCAGCGCCGTCGAATCGTTTGACGTCGCGATCAGATCCACGTCTTTGACCGTTTCGGTACGGCGACGCGTGCTGCCGGCTTCGGACACGCGCTCGCACGCCGAGTGGGTGGCAAGGTGAGCGATCAGCCTCTCGACGAGCGGAAGGGCCCGGCCGAGCAGGACGCGGTCGGCGCCGACGTCCGCGCGAGGGCGCGCGAGGGACTCAAGAATGCGCTGTTCCGACTTCTCGCCGAGCCCGGGTAGAGCGCTGATCCGATTCTGCTCGGCGGCGTCACGCAGGCCATCGAGATCCTCGACGCCAAGGTCTGTCCACAATCTGCGGGCGGTCTTCGGGCCGAGGCCCGGGACGTGCATGACATCGACGAGTCCGACCGGAATCGCTGTCTGCAGTCTGACGAGGGCCGCGATCTCGCCCGTCTCCACGCGCTCAACGATCTTCGCCTCGATTGTCTTGCCGATCCCGTCGAGTTGTTTCGCCTTCCCCTCGAGGGCAAGCGCGGCTACCGGCGTCGCCGAATCGCGGATGCGTTGCGCGGCCGTTCGATACGCGTTTAGCCGGAACCCATCGGCCCCGTCGAGCTGGAGCAGATCCGCCAGCAGCTCGAACGACTGCGCCAGCTCGTCATTGGGTGGTAGCGCGTCGGCCACGTCACCCGCGATCATAGGGCCGTGCTGGTCGTCTGCCTTCCCACGTACAACGAGCGCACGAACGTCGAGCCGATGGTGCACGCTCTGGGCCAGGCGTTCACGGAGCTCGGCCCTCCCGCCCGCGTTCTTGTCATCGACGACAACTCGCCCGACGGCACCGGCCAGATCGCTGATCGGCTCGCATCCGAGCTCGACTGGGTCGATGTCCTGCACCGGCCGCACAAGGATGGACTGGGGCGCGCCTACCTCGCCGGGTTCGACTGGGCGCTGCAGGCAGGGGCAGAGCTGATCGCCGAGATCGACTGCGATTTCTCGCACAGACCCGAGGACCTACCGCGCCTCGTAACCGCGGCAGAGCGCGCCGACCTCGTGCTCGGCTCGCGCTACATCGCCGGCGGCGGCACGCGCAACTGGTCGCTGACGCGGCGTGCGATCAGCCGCGGCGGCTGCCTGTACGCGCAGGCCATGCTGGGTGTCGGCGTCTCCGATCTGACGGGCGGGTTCAAGTGCTTCCGCCGCGCGGTCCTGGAGGCGGTTGCGCTCGATCAAGTGGATGCCCACGGGTACGGGTTCCAGATCGAGGTGACCTACCGCGCGCTCCGAGCCGGGTTTCGCGTCGCCGAGGTACCGATCGTGTTCTCCGAGAGAAGTAGCGGTGGCTCGAAGATGTCCTACCGCATCGTCAGCGAGGCGATCTGGAAGGTGCCGGCCCTCCGCATCGCGGCGGCCCGTGGTCGCCTCTAACAGAGCCTTGGACCTACAACCGCAGGGGTATACTCGCAGCCATGTCTGAACTTCCTGAAGTAACTGATGCCGAGTTCGCAAACGAAGTGCTCGAGGCCGACGGGCCAGTAGTCGTCGATTTCTGGGCCCCGTGGTGCGGGCCGTGCCGCACGATCGCTCCGATCCTCCAGGAGATGGCCCAGAACCACGAGAACAT
>JAUVPB010000107.1 GCA_030598925.1 Actinomycetes bacterium | reverse complement strand
GGGCTCCCCGCGATCGAGGACGGCGTCGCGCAGCAGGCCTGGCTGTGCGGCCCGCCCGAGACGATCGTGGCGCGGCTCAAGGAGTGGGAGGAGCGCTACCCCGGACTCGAGCACGTGATGATCCACTGGGCGGAGGGAATGCCGTGGAGCGTGTTCGAAGAGCAGCTCCGAGTGTTCGCGAAGGACGTCATGCCCCACTTCAACGCGAGCTGAGGTCGGCGCCGAAACTCGCAGCCCCGCGCGGAACTCGCCCGAACCCGTCGCTAGCGGAGTCCTCTGCGGCGTCTCGAAGGGAGTGCCACGGTCCAGGATCGAGCCCAGACGGTCGATTCCTACTGGGTGAAGCCGCAACGCCCCACCCTCTTTGCCACGCTGCTCCTCACGCTATTGGTGCTGGGCGGCACATCGGTCGCTCAGGCAGCCCTGACGCCGCCAAAGGCCGTGAGCCCCGCCATGAACGAGAGCGTGCCTTTCGGTGATGCGGTGGTGTTCGCGATGACACCCGAGCCAGGGCGCCTGTGCTCTGAGTACTTCGTGGCACTCGACAAGCACGCTGACGAGCCGCATGTCGGGCCGCGATTCGAGCATCCGAGCTGCAGCGTCGTGGTCGCGCTCGGCTCCGAGCTACGAGCCGACGCCGAACACACATGGCGCGTCTGGCGAAACTGCACTGGTCCGGCGTGCAACGGCCCCGGAGACGGATGGCACCGCAGCGCGAGGCGCACCTTCCATCTCGACGGCCCGGTCATCCGCACGATCCCCAAGGACGGCGACAGGGTGAGGGATCTTGCGTTTCCGATCGAGCTCTCGATGAACGCCCTCGTCGCGGGCTCGAGCTTCGAGATCCGGGTCAGCTCGACCTCCACGCTTGACGCTCTCGGCAAGCTCGCTCAGCCGGCGCGCGTGGTCCCCGCGAGCCCGTCTGCGAGCGAACCGAACTCGCACCTCGCCCTGATCACCGGCCTCGAGCCCGGCGTCTACTACTGGCAGTGGGTACGCAAGGCATCGGCCTGCGGGAGCTCTGCGACCGATTGCCCCGGTCCCGTGCTGCGACTTCTCCTCGATCCGTCCGGGACGCTCCCCGCGCTCGACGTCACCGCGCCGCGTGTCCGGCCGCTGAGCGCGAAGGGCCGCCCCGGAAAGAAGCTCAAGCTGCGCTATTCGGTTCTGGAGGATCAAGGCCAGGGACAGGTCACGGTGTGGATCTACAAGGGATCGAAAGCGCGAAAGCGCTGGCGCATCTGGCTCGGTCGTGTCGAGCCTCGAAAGGTCTTCCACGTCATGTGGAGGCCACGCAAGGCCGGTCGCTACAGGCTCTGCACCCGAGCCCGCGACGGCGCCAAGAACACCAGCAAGAAGCGCTGCGCACGCGTGACCGTGGCAGCGCGCACGGCGTAGCGGTCGAGCGGACGCGCCGAAACATCGCGGCGTTGCCGTAGCGTTTCCGGAATGGAGCTGGCCCTGATGGCCTGGTTCGAGGAGAACCGGCGAGACCTACCGTGGCGCGCGACGACGGACCCGTACGCGATTCTCGTCTCGGAGGTCATGCTCCAGCAGACGCAGGTCGCACGCGTCATTCCCGTCTTCACTGCGTGGGTCGAGCGCTGGCCGACGGTCGAGGCGCTCGCGCGTGCGCCCCGAGCCGCGGTGATCAAGGCGTGGCAAGGACTCGGCTACAACCGGCGTGCCGTCAACCTCCATCGCGCGGCCGAGCACGTTGTGAGGTACGGCTGGCCGGACGACCTGACGGCCCTCCCCGGCGTCGGCCGCTACACGGCCGATGCGGTTGCCAGATTCGCTCACGGCGCCGCGGTACTCCCGATCGACGTCAACGTGCGGCGCATTCAGGAGCGGACCGGTTCTCACTTCTCACACCGGGCTGCGAGCGCGCTCATGGATCTCGGCTCGACCGTCTGTCTGGCGCGGGTGCCGCGCTGCGAGGCGTGTCCACTCTCGCCTGCCTGCCCCTCACGTGGGCGCCGATTCGACCCCGCACGGAAACAGTCGCCATTCGAGGGATCGTTCCGGCAGCGTCGCTCACGCGCGTTGCGCGTCGTCGCCGACTCGCCGCGGCGCGTCGACCTCCTCGACGACGACGAGGCCGTTCACGCCCTCGAGCGGGATGGCCTCGTCGTCGTCGAGGAGGGCATCGCGCGGCTGCCCAGCTAGCTAGCGCCCGTCATGGAAGCCGGCACCGAGCGCGGCGAACACGCCTAGCACGCTGAGTGCGAGCACGACACGCACCGGTAGATACGCGTTGAGTCGATTCATGACACCCCTTTCCTACATCGCGGTCCCACTTCAGGGCTCGACGCATGCACGCGCAACCGCGATGCCTCATCTGAGGTGGAGTACGCGTCTATCTGCGCGAACCCCTTTCCCAGGCTCGCGCCGGCAGGCCGCGACAAAGCCAGAACCCCTCGTTCGGGCGCCGCCTGATCGGGGGATCACGAGCGAATGCGGAATGGATCGGCAGTTCAGCTTCCGTTAAGCAGCGCGTAACGGTCAGGCAAGAGCCGGGTCGTAGGTTCTGACAGGTCTTCAATCAGGAGGTTCCACAGAATGCGACGTCTGCTCATCTTCTCTCTCGCTGCGCTTGCCGTGCTCGCGATCGGCGCGACGCCGGCGATTGCTGCGAAAGGCAAGAAAGCCAAGAGCTACACCTACGAGGTGACGGTCGAGAACCTCACGGCGACCCAACCGCTCGCACCGCCGCTGGCGGTCGTTCATAAGCCGGGCGTCAAGGTCTGGCGCAACGGCTACATCGCCAGCCACGGGGTGGCAGCGATCGCCGAGGATGCCGACAACTCGATCCTCGAGAGTGCACTGCCGAAGCTCCGCGGCTTCCTGAGCGCCGAGACGGTCGCCACCGCCCCGATCATGCCGGGCGAGACAGCCAGCTTCGAGATCAGCACCAAGGGCCGCCATAACCGTCTGAGCCTGCTCTCGATGCTGGTGAAGACGAACGACGCCTTCTCGGGCGTTGACTCGATCAGGCTGAACCGCGGCAAGAAGACGCGCATGTTCAACCGTATGGCCTACGACGGCGGAAGCGAGACGAACGACCAGCTCGCGGCCCACATCCCTGGCCTGGGCAACCCCTTCATGCGTGCGCCCGAAGGCAACATCATCCGCAAGCACCCCGGAATCAAGGACGGCGTCGGCGATCTCACCGTCAAGGCGGACGGCTGGACTGGCGCAGCCATGAAGGTCACGATCACTCGACTCGGCAAGAGCTAGAAAAGCGCCGAGTGTCTTGAGCGGAGTGGGAGAGGCAGACGCCTCTCCCACTTCGCAATTCCCCTGCCGACTATGTTCAATATGGACATGAGCCCAACCGTCCTCGTTGTCGACGACGAGCCTACGATTCGCGAGGTTGTCGTCAGCTATCTCGAGCGAGAGGGCTACGAGACGCTCGAGGCCGCCGACGGCCAGCAGGCACAGCAACTGCTCGAACGAACCACGCCGCATCTCGTCGTCCTCGATCTGATGCTCCCTGGCATGGACGGACTCGAGCTGTGCCGGTGGATCCGAGCCAACTCGGATCTCCCCGTGATCATGCTCACGGCCAGGGGCGAGGAGGCGGATCGCATCGTCGGCCTCGAGCTCGGCGCGGATGACTATGTGACGAAGCCGTTCTCGCCACGCGAGCTGGTTGCTCGTGTCAGATCGGTGCTGAGGCGTACGAACGCCGAAACAGTCACGAGCGAGCGACTGACCTTTGCTGAGCTCGAGCTCGACTCGGGCTCGCGCGAGGTCCTGCGGGGCGGCCACGAGGTCAAGCTGACAGCGAAGGAGTTCGACCTGCTCTGGTTCATCGCGAGCAACCCTCGCCAGGTCTTCTCGCGTGACCAGCTCATGGACCGGGTCTGGGGTTACACGGCCGCGCTCGACACGGGGACGGTGACCGTACACATCCGCCGACTGCGCGAGATGATCGAGACTGACCCGTCGAAGCCCGTGCTCTTACAGACCGTCTGGGGCGTCGGCTACAGGTTCGTGCCGCGATGATCGAATTCACGATCGCCGTCGCTCTGGCAACGCTCGCAGCCGGCTTGATCGCCGCGGTGCTCGTGCCACGCCTGAAGCACATGCGCGTGCAGCTCGTTGCCTTGGCGCTCGTCTGCGTGATCCTTCCGCTCGCTGCGGTTGCGGCGTCCGGTGCGGTCATGTTCAGCTCGGGGCACGACCTGACGGTGCTCGCTCTGTCTGCGGCCGCGTCGCTCGCCGCGATCGCGGGCGGCCTCACGCTGGCTCGCTCCATCGGGCGTCCGCTGCAGGAGCTGCGCGCGACTGCCGCTGCTGTTGCTGACGGCGATCTAGGAGCGCGCGCGCCGGAGACTGGCCCCGCCGAGATCGCAGAGCTCGCCGCCTCGTTCAACCGGATGGCCGCCAACCTCGAGGAAGTGTTCGACGCCCGCCGCCAGCTTGTGGCGTGGGCAAGCCACGACCTGCGCACGCCGCTCGCCTCGATGCAAGCGATGCTCGAGGCTCTCGAAGACGGACTCGCTGAGCCCGAGCGGTATCTACCCGCATTGCGCGAGCAGGTCGGCACGCTGTCGAGCCTCGTCGACGATCTCTTCGAGCTGGCCCGGATCGACGCCGGAGCGCTCAGTATCGAGCTACGCGAAGCCCGTCTCGCACCCGTCGTCGAGTCATGCGTGCGGGGGCTGGAGGCTGAGGCGGAGGCGCGACACGTCAATCTCGACGCGCGCATCAGCGCACCCGGACCCCTCGTCCGGTGCGCACCGGAGAGCCTCGAGCGCGTTCTCTACAACCTCCACTCCAACGCGCTGCGACACACGCCGTCGGACGGCTCGGTCGCCGTGCGCGTCGAGCCCCGGGCGTCGGAGGTGGAGGTCGCGGTCGAAGACACGGGCGTTGGCTTGCCTCCTGACGCGCTGGAGAGCGTATTCGATCGTTTCTGGCGAGCCGATCAGTCGCGCTCCAAGTCGACTGGCGGCGGATCCGGCCTCGGTCTGGCAATTGCCCGAGGGCTTGTCGAGGCGCAGGGCGGCCGGATCTGGGCGGAGAACCGTCCTGGCGGGGGCGCGCGCATCGCGTTCACGCTCCCAGCGGCCTAGGGCGTCGCTCTACGACTCGAGGGGCGCCGGCGGCAACGTCTCGGGCTCCTCGGTCGTCCCCGTCTCCGCTGGCGCCGCAGGCGGCTCCTGTGGCTCTGGCGGCGTGGGCGTGGTCTCCGGTGGATCGACGGGCGGCTCGGCGGGCGCTGGAGGCGGCGCTTCCTGGGGATCCAGTGCGGCGTCGGCCGGCGGTTCAGCGTCTGCCGCAAGCTCGACTGTTCTGAGGAACGCCACGGCGCGCGCCACGAACGCATCGAACTTGTCGACAGGCGCCGCGATCGACACGACGAGGTTGAGGTCACCAACCTCCGTTGTGTAGAGACGCTCGCGGTACTCGATCTCCTGCGCGAGCAGCTCGCCGTCACTCGTCGCAATGAGCAATGTGCAGTCGATCAAGCATTCCTGCCAGGCGTACCCTGACACGAGCGTGGCCTCGAAGCTCGAGACGGCCCGGCCGGCGAGTAGCTCCGATCGGATCTCGTCGGCCTCGTAGCGTGAGTGCTCGTGAATCCAGTCGAAGTAGTTGAACGAAACCGGATCGAGGAGCTGATCGCCAGTCGGGTCCTGGTCGATGTACTCGGCCTCGTCGTCGATCAACGCGGCCGAGAGGCTTGGGCTGAGAAACGAGATGGTGAGATCGAGGTCGTCCGCGGGTGAGAACGCGACGAAATCCTGCAGCTCGGGCTGGAACGAGATCCACCCCTCTTCGATCTCGATGCTGAACGGCGGCTCGAATACCGCGGTCGTGTAGCGACCGGCCTCGAGCAGACCCGCGGGGATGCCCGCCGGGGTTTCGGCATCGGAGCTCGCCGGAGACTCGCCATCGACGGCCTCCGGCGGTTCGTCAACGGAGCCGGCGGCTCCACCTTCAGCCGGCGCTGGAGGGTCGCTGCTGGGAGCCTCGGCCTCCTCGGCGGCCGCCGGCGCCGCTTCTTCGTTCGGCGCCACAGACGGCTCCGCCTCGGTCACCGCGACCTCCGCTTCGGCCAGCGAGGCGGCGAGCTCCTCGTCCGGGAACCGGCCGGCTGAGGTGTTGGAGTCGGAAACGGTCACGGTGGATCCGGCATCGTTGCTCGACGCCGAATCCGCGCCGCCGCACGCCGTCAAGATGCCGGCCGCTATAGCGACCGCCACGGCCAGGCCGAGCCGACATGTGGCCGTGTAGCGCACACTCGCAGGGTCGCGGACGCACGCGGCTACGTCAACACCTTGGTCGCTTGTCGGGCTGCTAGCCTCGCCGCGCACCGTCATGAGCGACACAGCCTGCGGCCAAGACGAAGACCTGCCGGAGCGCGCCCAGCGTGAGGCGCACCGGGTCAGGGCCTCCATGCGCGATGGGCTCAGCGATTTCATCGCCGACCTGGAGCGGTGGGTCAACACCGACTCACGCGCCGACGCCCTCGACCTGCTCGAGGAGCTCGCAGCCGACATCGCGGCGAGCCTCGAGGCGATCGGATTCGAGGCGGAGCTCGTCCCGGTGGCAGGCAAGGGACCGTACGTCCACGCCGCGTTGACCGGGACGGGCCAGGCGCGTGTGGCGCTCCTGTGTCATCACGACACCGTGTTCGACCGCGGGACGGCCGCGGAGCGCCCGTTCTCGATCGACTCCGACCGCGCGTTGGGGCCGGGAGTTGCCGACATGAAGGGCGGGCTCGCCCTGGCAGCGCACGTCGGGCGCCACATGACGGACGCGCCATGGGCCTTCGGACGGCTGGAGCTCGTCTCCGCTTCTGACGAGGAGTCACGTCCGCGGGCCCTACGCACGATTGACCGCCTGAAGGGGTTCGACGCCGTCCTCTGCTTCGAATGCGGCCGTGTCGACGGCTCGATCGTTTCAGCCCGCAAGGGAGGTCGCTGGTTCCGGGTGCGGGCTAAGGGCCGCGCGGCCCATGCTGGTGTCGCTCCCGACGAGGGCCGAAACGCGGCCAGTGCTATCTGTCACGAGGCGCTCCGCCTCGAGAAGCTTGACGACGCACGGGCCGGCATGACCCTGCAGGTGACCGGCCTCGCTGGCGGAATCGGCCTGAACACCGTGCCAGAGAAAGCGGAGCTGACCGCCGATCTTCGCGCGTCGACCGCCGAGGATCTCGAATGGGCCATGCAGTGCGTCCGCATGTTCCCAGACTACGACGATATCTCGCTCGAGCTCGAGGATCTGGGCGGCCCTCCGCCGTTCGAGCGGACGCCGAGCGTGACCAGCCTCGCCGAGACCGCGATCGAGCTGGGAAGAGAGCTGGGCCACTCATTCGACCACGTGTCGACGGGCGGCGTGTCCGACGGATCGTGGACAGCGTGGCACGGGCTGCCGACTCTCGACGGCCTCGGGCCCGTCGGAGGCCTTGACCACACCGCAGACGAGTACATCGAGCTCGCTACGGTGCCGGAGCGTGCAGGTGTGATCGCCGGACTCCTGGTCGCGATCGAGTTGGGCTTGCTCGACCTTGTGGTTGCTAACGGCTAGCTGTCGTCCCCGGCAGAGACATCGACGTCCGGGTAGCGCTGACCGGCCACCGCGAGGGCGGGCGACGTCTCTTCGATCTGAGCGAGCTCCTCGCCCGATAACTCGAGACCGACTGCGGCGATGTTCTCCTCCAGATGCGCCACTCGAGCCGTGCCAGGAATCGGAACGACGTCTTCCCCCTGACCGAGCAGCCATGCGAGCGCGAGCTGCGCGGCTGTGACGTCTCGCTTCGATGCGAGCTCTTGAACCAGATCGACGAGCTCGAGATTGCGCTGGAAGTTCTCGCCCTGGAAACGCGGAAGCGTGCGGCGGTAGTCGTCCGCTCCGAAATCGTCGGGTGTGCGAATCGAGCCAGTCAGGAATCCGCGACTAAGTGGGCTGTAGGCGAGAAAGCCGATGCCGTGCCTTCGAGTCGCCTCGAGGACACCGTCTTCGGGCTCGCGGCTCCAGAGCGAGTACTCGGTCTGCACGGATGCGAGCGGGTGCACCCCGTGACCGCGTTCGATCTCGTCAGGCTCTGCTTCCGAGAGCCCGATGTACCGCACCTTGCCGGCGGCGACGAGCTCGCCCATCGCTCCGACGGTCTCCTCGATCGGAACGTCCGGGTCGACCCGGTGCTGCTGGTACAGATCGATGTAGTCGACCCCGAGACGCCGCAACGAGGCGTCACAGGCCTCGTGAACGTACTCAGGTCGTCCGCTCAGGCCCAGCCAGGCCCCGTCAGCGTCGCGCATGAACCCGAACTTCGTTGCGATCTTGACCTGGTCACGGCGATCGGAAACGGCCCGACCAACGAGCTCCTCGTTGATATTCGGCCCGTAGCAATCAGCCGTATCGAGCAGATCGACACCGAGCTCGATCGCGCGGTGGATCGCGGCGATCGACTTCGGCTCGTCGGGCACGTTGTAGAAGTCCGACATGCTGAGGCAGCCCAGCCCCATCGCCGACACCTCGAGGCCTTGCTGACCCAGCCTACGTCTCTGCATCGATCCTCCTCACTAACGCCACCGCCTGGGCGGCAAGGCCTTCTTCGCGACCGACGAAACCGAGCCGATCGGTCGTCGTAGCTCGAACAGAAACCAGCCCGATATCGACATCGAGTGCGTCGGCGAGTCGAGCGCGGATCGCCGCACGGTGGTCTGCGATCCGCGGGCGCTGGCCCACGAGAACGCAGTCCGCATTGACGAGTCCGAACCCCGCCTCGCGAACGACGGCGTACGCTCGCTCCAGCAGGTCGATCGAATCGGCGCCCTTCCACCGGTCGTCGTCCGACGGGAACAGGGCCCCGATATCGTCAAGCCCGGCCGCGCCGAGCACCGCGTCGGTCAGAGCGTGGGCAAGCACGTCGCCGTCGGAATGTCCCGCGAGGCCAGGTTCTCCCGGGAACGCCACGCCGCCCAGTACGAGCGGCAAGTCGAAGTCGAATGCGTGCGCGTCGATCCCGATCCCGACTCGCAGATCGCTCATGGCAGCATCTTCTCAAGCTCCATCGGCATGATGCTATGCGCAGCGCCGTGACCGCCGACGCGTGACGCGGAGCCCGCAAGCCCTGTCGCCTGAACGCGTCAGCCGGCGAGTGGCTCCAGCCGTCGTTCGCGACCGCTGAACACGGCAACGTCTACGACACCAACCGTGTCCAGCAGC
>JAUVPB010000141.1 GCA_030598925.1 Actinomycetes bacterium | reverse complement strand
GGGTACAAGCCCTTCGAGTCGTTCACGACAATGACGATCGGAGCATCCGCAGGGAGCTGCTCTCGAGCGTTCGCAAGCACAGCGACCATAGACTCGCTGTAGCTCTCGTGCGCTGCCTTTCCGCGACCTCGCGCGGCAGCGCCGATCTCGTCCGCGCGGCGGTCGCGGAAACCGAGCAACTCGTACGAGTAGCGGTGCTGCTCGTGGTAGTCGATGAGCCCCGGATAGGGCGGCGACGTGATGAGCCCGGTCGGCTCGAGCGGTAGCTCGACGCTCCGCGCATCTCCGTGTAGCACGACGACATCCTGGTCGCTACGCAGCTGGCTGAATTCGCGCAGCCGCCGCAGCGTGTCTGAGGTGTAGCGACGAAGAAATTTCTCGGCCTGCTCTACCGGCCGGCAGGTGCGTTTGTGCTTGTGGCACCAGTAAGGCTCCCGGATCGGCTCCTTCGGAAAATCCAGGTCGAAGTGCGTCGTCTGGCGAGCCGATCGTGCCGCACGAGAGAGAATCAGCTGGGCCACCTTCTTCTCCGACGGCCCGAGCCGCTCGCTCGCAGCTCGATACGCCAGCAACTCGTTGAGGGCGCCAGGCGCATACCAGTCGCGCAGCCAGTCGCTCGCCGCTCCGTGGGCCGCGGGCGAGAGTGCTTGTGCCTCCTCCAGCACCGCGGACAGCGCCGGCTCGAGCGACTCGAGGCAGTGAACGTCGGTCTTCACCTCCGCCAGCAAGCAGTTGAACGCCGAGATGTCACAGCCGACCGCGGCGGCCCCGAAGACGTTGGCCTCTACGAGCGTCGTGCCCGAGCCGGCGAACGGGTCGTACACGCAGTCGCTCGGATCGAAGTGACGGCGGAGGAACACCTCCACGATCTGCGGTATGAACTTCCCGAGGTACGGGTGCAGGCTGTGGACGTGCTTCGTCCTGAGCGGCTGGGGCAGCTCCGCCTCCGACCAGGACAACTCGTGGTCGATGTCACGGTAGAGAGCCTCCTGGGTGAGTCCGACCAAAGGAGCCAAGACTGTATCCGGGAAGTCGGCTACGGCTGTCGGCCGGACCACGCTTTCGCCGGGCCTTGACGTCCGGCCGACCGTCTGCGAAAGGAGTGCTTCAGGCAATCTTCGGTGCTGGGACCTGCCCGACGAAGGTCTGGGCGATCTCATCGCGCCGGGCGAACCAGACATCGCCGAGGCCCTGTGCGTAGTCGATGAATCGGGCGAGAGCATCGGCTCGCGGAGGCTGGCCACTGAACCGAGGGTGGAGTCCAACCGACATCATCCGCGGCACGTCGTCCCCGTCGTCTCGCAGGCGATCGAGTGTCGCCTTCGCGTACTCGAAGAAGTGCTCGGGGCTCCCGTAGCCCTGCGCAAGCACGTAGCGAGCATCGTTGACGACGAGCGAGTACGGAACGACGAGATGCGGCTTCTTGAACACTTCCGTCCAGTACGGGAGGTCGTCGTTGTAGCACTCGGAGTCGTAGAGGAAGCCGCCCTCCTCGACGAGCAGCTCTCGCGTGTTGACGCTCATCTCCCGGCAGTACCAGCCGACGGGGCGCGCCCCTGTCGTCTGCTCAATCGAGCGGACAGCCAGACGGATCGCCTCGCGCTCTTCCTCGCGGGTCATCTCGAAGTGGTTCGACCAGCGAAAGCCATGGCTCGCAGCCTCGTCGCCGCGATCGGCAAGCTTCGCGGCGACGGCTGGGTTGCGCTCGAGCGCCACGGCCGCCGCGAAGAAGGTGACCGGGACGCCCGCGCGATCGAAGATCCGAAACAGCCGCCACACTCCGGCTCGCGAGCCGTACTCGTACACCGACTCAACGCAAAGGTCGCGCACGCCGTCGAGATGGAACGGGATCTCGTGGAGGCCATCGTTCACCTCGTCGCCCATCGGGAAAGACTTCTCCGAGCCCTCCTCGTAGTTGACGACGATCTGGACTGCGACGCGTGCACCGCCGGGCCACTCCACGACGGGGGGATGCTCGCCGTAGCCGACGAGATCCCGGGCGGGGCCAGCTACGGCTCCGTCGTCGCGGACGAAGAACTGCTTGTTCATGCCGGTCATCGCGTCGCCTCCATCGTGGCCTCCGATAGTGCACCGAGCTCACGCCACGCCGCGGCAACCTCGGTAGACGTCGCCACATCGGCTCGATAGGCGCTCATCACGAGCATCGAGGCGTCGTGAAGCGCACGACTGTCGCTGCCCACGCAATCGGAGAGCACGATTCCGAAGTAGTCGTAGAAGCAAAGGTCCCGCACCGTCGACTCGACACACCCCTCTGTCGTGCAACCGGCCACCATCACGTTGGTGATCCCGTTCGATCGGAGGAGCAGGTCGAGGTTCGTCTCATGGAGGGCGCTCGACCGGTACTTCGTGACCACCACGTCGCCGTCCTGGGGCTGAAGTTCGGGAACGAACTCCGCCCCCCAGCTTCCCTCGAGCGTGAACTCCCAGGCGCCAAGATTCGCAGGGTCGTAGTTCGTGTTCGCCCTCACGCGAAGGCGAATCCACGCCGGTGAGTCGCTGGCTCCCTCAGGCAGCGCAACGATCCTTACGTTGATCACCGGCACGTTGGCATCGCGACAGATGTCGGCGAACGCGGCGATTCGCGGGACGATCTCGGTGTACATCGACAGGTCCGCGCCCGCGTCGTGGGCGGAGCCACCTTCCGAGCAGCAGTCGTTCTGCATGTCGATGATGACGAACGCCGTCGAGCGCGGATCGACCAGCTCGTGTAACTCGGTCGGGATCTCTTTACCGAGAATTGTGATCACGGTCATCCTCCTTGAGCCTTCGGGCACCAGTATGTCAATGACACGCCGCCGCCCACGTCCAGCTCTCGCCGGCCGTCGCGCCGTGCGCGCCAGATGATTCGCCGGCGGACCGGCTGGCTGTAGAGTCGCCCGATGACAGCACCGCCCGGGCCGCAGGGCCGTGCGCAAGCGCCGCTACTGCTGCTCGGCGTAGCGGTCGTAATCTTCGGAACCGGGTACTGGCCGACAGCGGTAGCGGCCGAGCACGGCCCGACCCTGATGGTGACGGCCTTGCGACTCGTCACGAGCGCGCTCGCGCTACTTGCGATCGCGATCGTACTGCAGTCGCAACTGCCACGCGGCCGCCTGCTCGGATGGGCGATCCTCACCGGAGTACTGATGGTCGCCGTGTTTCATTGGGGTCTCACGGAAGCGATCGCGCGAGCCGGGCCCGGTAACACTGCGATTCTGGTCAACACGAACCCGCTGATGGTGCTCGTACTCGCGTGGATCTTCCTCCGCGAGCGGCTGTCGCCGCTCGGGATGCTCGGCCTAATCACGGCCTTCGCCGGAGTCGTGTTGATGGTCTCCTCGCAGCTCGGAGGCTCGGTCGACACGACCCAGCTGCTCCTGGGCAGCGCGCTGGCCGTGCTCGCCGCGCTCAGCTGGGCCGTGGGTGTTCTGATCGTGCGGAGCCTCTCGCAGCGCCCCCATGGGGTCGACATGGTCAGCTTCACGACGACTCAGTTCCTCGTCGGGAGCCTCCTCCTCGCGCCGATCGCGTTCGCGATCGAGGGCACGTCGGGCACCGATTGGGGCTCCGACAGCTTCTGGGCGGCCACCATCTGGACGGGACCGGGGGCAGCCTTCGCCGCGCTGTTCTTCTACGTGGCGCTCAAACAACTGCCCGCTGCGAAGACGTCGTCGGCCCTCTTCCTCGTCCCGGCAGTGGCCGTGGTGGTCGAGATCGCGCGCGGCAGCACTCCGGAAGCGGTCGTACTCGTCGGAATGTTCGTCGCCGTTGCCGGCGTGGCGCTCGCCGTGCTGCCGCGAGAGCAGGTCGGAGCCATCATCCCGTTTCTCCGTCGACACTTGCCGGGGGCATCGTCATGATGTCGAGGTTCCGATCGTTTCACCGCCCGGCCGGCACCCTGATCACATGAGCGACCCCAGTAGGCCGCGTCGTTGAGAGCGCTGCCCCCACGAGCCGCCGCTATCGCAATAGCCGCCCTGCTCATCGCGGCCTGCGGAGGGAATGACGACGACACTCCCGACATGGGTTCGTCGCCATCGCCATCGCCCCCACCGCTGGCCACCGTTGGACAGCCCACCGAGACGATCCGGCCCGAGCCCGAGGCACCTCCGGCCACGCCTCCGGACAGCGGGCCCCGAGAACGATCCGAGCCGGCGCCGACCGAAGTACCGGACTCGAGCACCGAGCCGCCGCCAGGGGTCGTGGCGCTCTTCCCAGGACACAACGACCTGGACACCGACCGCATCAACCTCGTCGTGGCCGCGAGTGGATGGGGCGATTTCGACCGGTTCGTGGCCTTCGCGAAGGAGATCCTCACGTTCGACGGCGAACCGCTGCTCCTCGACGAGAACGGAGAGCCGACGGCCGCCGCAGCAACCGCGAGCCAGGCCGCCTTCGGGCTCTTCGCGATCGAGCCGTGGCGCTCGAGTCGCCAGCTGTTCAACGTCTGGTACCTCACCGAGCAGGCTGACGATCCCACCCCCACCCTCAACCGTGGCCAGAACGTCTCGGGCCTGCCCAACGAGCTCGTCGTCTACCTCGTCCCCGACTTCGAGTTCGAGTCGGTCGCAGGTCAGACGTCCTTCTTCCCACCTGACCTCCCTGACCGCGATGGTGGCTTCTTCTTCGGCGACGTGCTCATCGATGTGCCGACAACGGCTCCGTTCTCGGTTGCCTCGAACCTGGCGCATGAGGTCGGGCACGCCATGTTCGGCCTCTCGGACGAGTACGTGGGAGATTTCCTCGGCTTCGACGGGCGATCCGATCTCACGAGCTACCCGGCGTGCGCCGAGGATCGCGACGAGGCCGAGACCTTCTGGGGAGCTATTGCCGGCGACGTTGACCCGATGTTCGAGATCTGGATGGAGACGCTCAGAGAGCTCGGGCTCGGTTTCCGGCCCGCAGACGTGGAGTTCTTCCGCTCCCGAGTCACGGTGGGCTACGTCGACGGAGGTTGCTACGGCGTCGACGGAAGCTACCGGGCCACGCAGGATTCGCTCATGTATGGAGAGATCCCTGTTCTCGGCTCCGCGAACCGCCAATGGGCGGAGCGTGTCCTCGCCCTCTGGTCGAGCTCATAAACTGTGATGCATGGGCTGCCTGACCTTCCTGCTCGCACTCATCAGTCCGCGACTGGCACTGGGTTTGGTGTGGATCTTCACGAGTCAGGTAGACCAGGCTTACGACTCTACGTGGGTCCCCGTCTTGGGCTTCGTGTTCCTGCCGTGGACAACCCTCGTCTATGCGCTCGTGTATGGAGCTGGCGGCGTGAGTAGCGGCGGCTGGGTTCTCGTCGCCATCGCCCTGCTGGCGGACGTGGGCAGCTGGGCGAGCAAGGCGGCCGTCGCGCGTAGCCGCTCGCGCACGTCGACCCAGTACTAACGGTTCGCGACTGTCACCCACGGGAGGACGAAGAGAACACCGGATGGCCCGCGCTCTGTTCGCACTACAGGTCGAGGACTATGCGACCTGGCGCCGGACGTACGACGAGCGCCACGAGGCTCGAGTCCGTGCGGGCCTCGGCGAGGCCCACGTGTACCAGGACGTATACGACCCCAATAGTGTCACCGTCGTACTCCGAGGCGACCTCGACAAGCTGGAGGCCTACGCGGCGTCGGCTGCCGTGAACACGAGCTACGGGCCGGCGGGCGTGATCGGCACACCGCGGGTTACGTTCGTCGACGACGTCACCTAACGCCGCGTCGAGCCGAGCGGAAGACGGAAGCCGGTAGACATGATCAGTGCCGACAGGCAGGACGATGAGAGCTCGAATCTTCTCCGAAGAAAACCGAAAGTGGTGGACGCTGGTATCGGTCGCGTTCGCGCTGTTCATGATCATGCTCGACAACACGGTCGTGAACGTCGCGCTGCCGTCGATTCAGCGCGATCTGGGGATCGGAGTCTCTGAGCTCGAGTGGGTCGTGACGGCGTATGCCCTGAGCTTCGCCGTGCTGATGCTCACTGGCGGGAAGCTCGCCGACATGTACGGCCGGCGCCGCATCTTCCTCGTCGGGCTCGCGGTGTTCACGATCTCGTCGCTGTTCTGCGGACTCGCGGGCTCGGCCGAGTTCCTCATCGCCGCGCGCGTCGTTCAGGGTGTGGGTGCCGCCTTCATGATGCCGGCGACGCTCTCCATCATCGCTGCGACGTTTCCCGCCCGCGAGCGCGGCGCCGCGCTCGGGATCTGGGCCGGTGTGTCGGCGATGGCTCTCGCGCTCGGGCCTCTCGTCGGTGGGCTGATCACAGAGGAGATCAGCTGGAACTGGGTCTTCTACATCAACGTGCCCGTCGGCATCGTCGGGCTCGTCGCTGCGCGCCTCATCATCAGCGAGTCGAGGGACACCTCGAAGGAGCAGAGGCTCGACGTCCCCGGACTCGTCACATCGGGTGTCGCACTCTTCGCGCTCGTGTTCGCGCTGATCGAGGCCAGCACGTATGGGTGGTCGTCGTCGATCATCATCGGACTGTTTGCGGCAGCCGCCGTGTTCGGTGTCGCGTTCGTCGTGCTGGAGTTGCGTGCGCGGCTGCCGATGTTCGACATGACGCTCTTCCGCAACTCCACCTTCGCCGGCGCGAATGTCGTCGCGCTCCTCGTGTCGCTCGCGATGTTCGGCGTCTTCTTCTTCGTCTCGCTGTACATGCAGAACGTGCTCGGGTATAGCGCAGTGCGCGCAGGGGCCTCGTTCCTGCCGATGACGCTGTTGATCATCCTCGTCGCGCCGCTGGCCGGCAAGGTCTCCGATCGCATTGGCTCGCGCAATCTCATGGCGAGCGGGATGACCCTCGTCGCCACATCGCTCCTGTTGTTCGCCCAGCTGCAACCGGATTCGAGCTACTGGGTCCTGCTGCCGCCCATGATCGTCGGCGGCATTGGAATGGCGATCACGATGACTCCGATGACAGCCGCGGCGCTGAGCGCGGTGCCGGTGGACAAGGCTGGCGTGGGGTCGGGCATGCTCAACACGTTCCGGCAGGTAGGAGGAGCCGTTGGGATCGCCCTCATGGGCGCGATCCTTGCCGCGGCGGCGAGTTCCTCGCAAGCGGACGGCGCAACAGAGGTGGAAGCCTTCATGTCCGGCCTGCATCGCGCCCTGTACGTCGCGGCAGCCATCGCGTTTCTCGCAGCACTCGTTGCTGCCGTGACGATTCGCAGTCACGCGGCGCCCGATCAGGCGCCGGGAGTCGCGGACGGCGTCGGGGGCCCGGACGCCGAGGCTCTGCCCGAAGCGCTTTGAGCTCGAGTGCGCCGACAGATACCTTGCCAACGATGAAGGAGAACGAGGAGCCATGGACGCTATCGACATCGGACACCTCCGCCGCTGCATTGCCCTTGCCGCCGAGGCGGCCGAGCGTGGTGACCAGCCATTCGGCTCGGTGCTCGTAGCTCGCGATGGGAGCGTGTTGGCGGAACGACGGAACGAGGTGCGAACGACCGGCGACCGCACGGCTCATCCGG
>JAUVPB010000321.1 GCA_030598925.1 Actinomycetes bacterium | reverse complement strand
CCCGCTCGAGGAGGGCATGGTCTTCGCGCTCGAGCCGAAGTTCGTATTCCCAGGTCAGGGAGCCGTTGGTCTCGAGAACTCATACGTCGTGACGGCCGACGGCGGCGAGCGTCTGACCCGGGCGCCCGAGCACCTGATCGCGCTGTCGTGAGCTCCGCCGCCTAGGCGGCCACAGGCGACGTCGGCTTACGCGAGCTCGCTGAGGCGAGGAACGTTAGACCGCACAGTCCAGCGAACAGTGCGATGCCTGGCACGTAGCTGCCGAAGAGAGCGAGCGAAGCGGCGAGTGGGAGCGGTCCAAGGGCTGAGCCAGAGATCATCGCGGCGAAGCCCAGGCCCTGGATTCGGCCCAGTCGATACGTTCCGTAGGTGCGCGCCCACACGACACCGTTGGCGACGATGAACAGGCCAGTCGCGATGCCGAGAACGACGAACGCGAGGTACGCAATCCAGCGGCTCGAGCCGAGCAGAAGAACCGTTCCCGTCAACAGCGTCCCGGTCATGAGCATCAACATCGTTCTGGGTGCGGAGCGGTCGGCGAGCACGCCCGCGAGCACCACGCCGACAGCGTGAGTGGCGGCTAGCACCGTGAGCGCGATTGCCGCTTCTGTGCTGTCCAGCCCATTTCGTGAGAGCAACGAGACGGCGTGGAATGTCAACCCGGTCAGGACGAGACCCGGCACGGCGAACACGCCGAGGAGCACGGCGACGCGGCGCGTCGGAATCTCGATCCCCCGCAGCCGTCGGCTTCTACGAAGCGGCGCGGGCCACTTGGTCGGGTCGTCGACATCGTGCTCGTCCGGCTCGGGCGGCGCCCGTGTGACGTGCCGGACGGCCAGTGCCAGCGGGAGGATCAGGACGGCAACGCCGGCAGCCAGCACGTAGAACGCAGTACGCCACCCGGCACTGATGATCAGAATCGTTACGAGTGGCGGGAGCGCCATTCCCGCGAGCGTGTGTCCAAACGTCGCGACGGAAAAGCCCCGGCCCCGCTTGGAGCCGAGCGTTCGCGCCACGAGGAGCGTTCCGACGAGTGGGAGCGAACCCTGTCCGAACGACCGGAGCGCTGAAAGTGCAAGGAACGCGAGCAGTGCGCCCGACGCGGCGCCCGCGATCAGGCACGCACCTGCGAGACCGAGGCACACGACTGCCCACGACGCTGCGAGCCCGACGCGGTCGCTGTAGCGGCCAACGGCGATCGTGACGAGCGCCGAAACGATCGTGCCGGCCGCATACAGCGCAGAGAAGGCTGTGCGGGACAGGCCTGTCCCCTCGAGCATGTCGTCGACGAACACGGCGATCATGAACGACTGTCCCGGCGCGGAGCCGAACATCGCCACGAACGCGAGGAAGATAGCCAGGAGGGCCGGGCCGGAGATGCCTAGCCGGCTGGCGGGGGACCGCATTACGCGAACGCTAGCGTGGGTCCCAGCCGCTCAGGTCGCCGGGGCGCCGCGTGGGACTCAACCAGCGACGCGGACTCGATTGACTCCGAGTCCGTCGATCACCACGCGCCGGCCGGAGCTTGCGACGGTCAGCTCGACCCTGCCCTTGCGGACTCGCGCCCTGCTTGGGAGTTCATTGACAAGGCGGGCTCCGTAGGGCTTGACGCTCAGGTCGACTACGCCTACGAGGCGTCGCCGATGCCGGACCTCGACAGAGCCGCAATGGCCGCAACGGGTTGCGATAAGTGCGAGGCTGCGTGCCCGGACGTTGCGCGCGTAGAGCGTCGCGCCTCGCTGCGTCGTGAGGAGCACCGTCCGGCGGTAGGCCTTCTTTTTCGCCAGTCGTCGCCAGCCCTGTTTGCCACCGAGGTCGCGATCGTCGAGGGGAACCGCCGTGCAGCGTTCCTTTCCGTACCCGGAGCCGTTGCCGGCGCGGTCATCGGCGCGCGCTGAGAAGCAGTACGTTGATCCGGCTCTGCCGACGAAGCTGCCCTTGCTCTTCGGTGTCTTCGAGCGGAAGCTCTTCCGGGAGCCGAACCCGCTCGTCGCCGGTGCGCGTCGAAAGCGCACGTCGAACGTGGCGATACCTGAGAGGGGATCGTCGCCGCTCCAGGCGACGGGAAAACGGCGCGAGGTTTGAAATGGGCCGGGCCTGTTGGGGTCGATCCTGAGCTTCTTGGGTGACCTCGTGTCGATCAGTAGGGGGCCGAGCGTGCTGCCAACCGCGGCGTTGCCATGAGTATCGACAGTGCGGACGCGAAGGTAGTGCTCACCCTCTGCGAGCTGGGTGGTCGGGATCGCCGTCGCGCCGGCCGCT
>JAUVPB010000163.1 GCA_030598925.1 Actinomycetes bacterium | reverse complement strand
CTCGCCCGCTTGCCTATGTACTTTTCTACCGAAAAGGCCCAAGATACGCTGGACTATCGTGCCGGACCAGTAGAGAATGCACTCGCGCGCGCAGTACGCGAGGCGCTTCAGCGAAGGGAGAAGGGAGAAGCATGAAGTTTCCGTTGCGAAGCACGGTTCAGATAGGACGGTACGTCGCATCGCAGCGGGGGCGCGAGCGCTACCCGCTCGTCATCATGCTCGAGCCCACCCTGGGCTGCAATATCGCCTGTATCGGTTGCGGCAAGATTCGGGAGTACGAGTCGAACAAGGCCCGGCTCACCGTCGAGGAGTGCATCGACACGGCCGTCCAGTGTCCCGCCCCGGTCATCTCGGTCTGCGGCGGCGAGCCGCTGATCTTCAAGGGCATCGAGGAGGTCGTCGGGCGTTTCGTGGAGATGAAGCGCAACGTGCAGCTCTGCACGAACGCGCTGCGGTTGACCGAGATGCTCGCCGAGTTCAAGCCCGATCCGCGCCTCACGTTCGTCGTGCACCTCGACGGGATGCGCGAAATCCATGACTACATCTGCGACTACCCGGGTCTCTGGGATGTCGCGGTCGATGCGATCAAGGAGGCTCGCTCGAAGGGCTTCCGGGTCACCACGAACACGACAGTCTTCAAGGAGACTGACGTCAAGGACGTCCAGGAGATGATGCATTTCCTTACGAACGAGGTCGGCATCGACGGGATGCTGATCGCGCCCGGCTACCAGTACTCGCAGATCGACCCGGCGCTGACCATGACGCGCGCAGAGCACGAGGAGAAGTTCAAGACCATCCAGGGCGTTGCGCGCAAGCACGGCTACAGGTGGCTCGCGAGCCCCGTCTACCAGGACTTCCTCGTCGGCGATCGGAACCTGCCGTGCGCGCCGTGGGGCTCCGTCACGCGGAATCCTTACGGCTGGAAGGGCCCCTGCTACCTGCTCACGGACGGGATCTTCCCCACGTACGACGCGCTGGTCGACGGAATCGAATGGGAGCGCTACGGTCCAGGCAACGATTCGCGATGCGAGCACTGCGGCATCCATTCTGGCTTCGAGCCCGCTGCGACGATCGCCACGACGGGAAGCCTGAAGGAAACGGCGCGGACGCTCGCTTGGACGCTGAAGTAGCCGTCTGCGACTTCCGATGAGCGAGAGATTTACCCTCGCATGCGCGCTCGCATCCGAGGAGCGCGCCGCGCGCAAAGCGGGCGCGCGAACCGCCCGCGTTGGCTTGCGCGCCTCGTTGACCCTGCCGCCTGGCCCGCTCGCAAGCTTCGGCCTAGCCGGTGCGCTCGTTCCGGGGATCGACGCCGGCACCGTGGTGACGGCGAATCGCATCGTCGATGCCCGGGGAGAGGTCCTGTGGGAAGGAGTTCCGCTCGAGGTGCCCGGCGCAAGCGTTGCGACGGTGTGCTCTGCCGAGCACGTGATCGATGACCCGCGCGAGCGTGACGACATCGCCCGCCGTACAGGCGCGGTCGCGGTCGACATGGAAAGCGGCCCGCTCGCTGCGTCAGGTCGCCTTGCGGGCAGCGTTCGGGCGATCGCCGACGGGCCGGAACGCCCCGTCGGGAGGCTCGCCCATGCGGCCACTGATGCTGGTGGCGTACGCTGGAGCGTTGTGTTGAAGTCATTCCTGACAGAGCCGCGAAGGGCCGTCGCTTCGGCCCGGTCGGCACGGAGAGCCCTGGAATCGTTGGAGCAGGCTGCTGCCGCGCTCGCTGGAGGTGCACAAGCATGTCGAAACGCGTCCTAATCGCTGCACCTCGCAGCTTTTGCGCAGGTGTTGTGCGCGCCATCGACATTGTCGAGAAGTTGCTCGAGGAGCACGGGCCGCCCGTGTATGTTCGTCATCAGATCGTGCACAACGTCCACGTTGTCCGAGACCTCGAGGAACGCGGCGCGATCTTCGTCGAGACCGAGGAAGAGGTGCCCGAAGGTGCCCTCGTCGTGCTGTCGGCGCACGGGGTCGCGCCGCAGGTGTACCGCAACTGCGAGGAGCGCGACCTCCAGGTGATCGATGCGACCTGCCCGCTCGTCTCGAAGGTGCACGCCGAGGCAAGGCGTTACGCGGGTCGCGGCCTGAAGATCGCGCTCGTTGGCCATGAGGGACATGAGGAAGTCGTCGGCACCATGGGAGAGGCACCCGACGCGATGGTCCTCGTCGAGACGACCGACGATGTCGAGAAGCTTGAGTTGGAAGACGACCAGCAGGTCGCGTACTTGACGCAGACGACGCTTTCGGTCGACGACACCGGCGACGTCGTCGATGCCCTGCGCGATCGGTTCCCGGATCTCGTGGGCCCGCCGTCTGCCGACATCTGTTACGCGACGCAGAACCGCCAGGACGCCGTCAAACAGATCTGCAGCGATGCGTCGGTCGTGCTCGTCGTGGGCTCGGTAAACAGCTCGAACGCGAATCGACTGGTCGAGGTTGCATGTGATGCGGGCGCGCAGGCGCATCTGCTCGACGATGCTTCGCAGCTCGATCCGGCCTGGCTCGAAGGGCATGAGGTCGTTGGCCTCACGGCCGGCGCCTCGTCTCCGGACTCGCTCGTCAACGGTGTCGCGGATCGGCTCGCGGAGCTGGGCTACGGGGATCGCGAAGAGGTCGAGCTCACCCGCGAGGACGTCTACTTCCGGCTCCCGAAGGAGCTTCGGAACTAGCTAGCGAATCCGTGCGCGGATCTCGTCGATCCAGCGCTCCGCATCTCCCCACGCCTCGTTGGCCTCACCGCGCGTGGTCTCGGCTTGCTCCCCGGCGGCGGGATAGGAGCCGAGGAATCGAACCAGGGCTTGTTTCGCTTGAACGTTCTTCAAGCAGTCTGCGACGCGTTCGTCGGCGACGTGCCCTTCGAGCTCGATGAAGAAGCAGTAGTCGCCGAGCTCGCGCTTCGTCGGTCGCGACTGGAGGTGTGTGAGGTTGATGGAGCGCGCGGAGAACTCCTGCAGGATGTTGACGAGGCTGCCGGGGCGGTCGGCTCTCTGGAACGTCACGATCGAGGTCTTGTCGTGTCCGGTCGGAGCGGGAATCCCTTCTCGTGCCACGGCGACGAAACGTGTGTGGTTCTCGGGATGGTCTTCGATGTGTCGCGCGAGGAGCTGGAGGCCGTAGGTCGTCGCCGCGAGCTCCGTACCGATCACGGCGGTTGCGCCGTTGCCGTTCTCGCTGAGCTCCCGAGCAGCGTCGGCAGTGGAGTTGGCCGCGACGATCTCGACCTGACCGAACGTCTTCGCCAGATAGTGATGGCATTGAGCCGCGGCGTGCGGGAACGAGACCACCCGCTCGATCTGCTCGATCGCCGTGTCATTGCGCGCGAGTAGGCACATCTCGACCGGATGAATGACCTCGCGTTGGATGAGCAGGTCGAGCTCGAACGCGAGCGCGTCCAGGGTGGCGTTGACGGCGCCTTCGATGGAGTTCTCGATCGCCGCGAACCCGACATCGACAGCGCCCGCGTCGGTCGCCTCGAGCACCTCCTGGATGGTCGGCAGCGAGACGTGCTCCAGCCCAGCGAGGTCTGTTTGTGTGAGCAGTGCCTGCTCGGTGAAGGTTCCAGCAGGCCCCAGGTAGGCGATTCGCTCTGGGGTCATCTGGCCATGTATCGGCTGAACGGGCTCATAGGGAGACGCCAGCATAGTGAGGGCCGCACCGTTTCAGGCGACTTCACGACCCGCGGGCTGCGGCAACGGCCTGGCTAGGCCGGCGATCGTCGGCGGGTTCGGAGAAAGGCGATCCCCGACAGCACGGCAACTGGCGCGACCGCGGCGAGGGCGATCAGCACAAGAACGTGCGTGCGATTGCCGGAGGCTGGGAGCACCACCAGGTCAACGATCGCCGATGGCGTGTTGCGCTTGGAGTTGCCCAGCACGGTGATCTGACCGGGACCCGAGCGCAGGGCTTCGAAGCGGAACGTGTGCTCGGCCGTTCCTGCGAGGGGCCCGATCGCATGGGACGACCCGTCGAGCGGTTGAGCGATCTCGTCCGCAGGGAAAACCTCGAGCTCGACGTCGCCCAGATCGACTCCCGTGCGATTCTCCACGGTCACGTCGATGAGGAACTCGTCGCCGGCGTAAATGTTGCCGTTGGGCGACGTCACCTCGATGCCGAGTGGGTAGGGCGTTGTCATCGTTGTCGACACGCCCGTGCTTCCGTAGAAGTCGATCCGTTGGATCTTCACACCGTCGGTGTGCTCGACCCGCAGGTTGAAGCTGTTGTCGCCGTCGCGAAGTCCCTGGTCCCGCGCGTAGTTCGTGTACTCGACGTTGGCGGTGAGCCCTTCGAGCCGGCGTTCCTCCTGTCCGTCGACGAGCGTCACCCGAGATTCGCTGATCGTGAGGGCATCGGTTCGGATGAGCTCGTATTCGAGCTGGGCTGCGGTTGCGTTGTTCGTGGCCGCGGAGACCCAGGCGAAGCCGTCGGCCGAGTCCGGAGCGAACGTGATCCGGTAGTCGAGGTCAAGTAGGAACCAGGTGTTCGTCGGGTCGGGCGTCACTGTCCCCGCCGGCAACGAGAAGGAGAATGTGCGTGTCGCCGCTTGGAACGCGCGGTCGGGAGCGAAGTCGCCCGCCTCGATCGAGACGGGCGACTCCGCCAGGGTGCGCAGGCTCACGAGCGGCGTGGTCGGGATCGCGGGCGCGCCACTTCCGTGAGCGACCGCCGCCAGTGCGGCGAGGAGCGCGACGATGGGGAGGAGAAGCGCTCCTGCAGCTGTCGCGAGCCTCCGCACGCGCGGGCTACGGCGCGTGGAGTCGCGAGGCGCGACCGTTGCTGTCCCAGACGTGTGTCCCCTCGACCCGGAACGGCTCGGGGTTCGCGAATCCTGTCCAGTCGTTCTGTACCCAATAGCCGTTGACGTTCCACCGATACGTGATCCAGTCCTCCGAGAGCTCAGACCAGCCAAACTGTTTGCCGCTCGCCGCGCACTCCCGGACGTCGTAGTGCGTGGAGCCGATGACGTAGAAGCCCCAGCTTGCGTTGTAGAGCCGATCGTCGCCGTCCGCGTACACCCGATAGTGACGGGCCCACCACGGTTGCGTCGGTAGGCCAGGACAGGCCGTGGTCTTGCGGCCCTTGTCCGTATCCCAGCGCCACTTGATCCCATCGTTGAGCCGCGCGTACATCCTGCTGCCTGTCCTGTCGTACTCGTTGCCGAGGATCCCCTTGACCTTGTTGACGGTGGCGTTCCCGAAGAACACGAGCGCTATCGGCCAGTCGACCTTGCTCGCCCGAACGAGATTGGTCGTGAAGTCGTAGTTCCAGAACGCGTCCTCATGGACGGTCACCTTGCTTAGCCGCGACGTCGAGGCCCCATGTGCCGCCTCGTCGACGGTCTTGACCACCGCCGCGACGACGGTCATGAGAGCGGCCCCGATGAGCAGTGCGCGTATCGTCTTACTCATTGGGTCTCACCGCCGTTCGGGTATCGCTCCGCCCGTCGCTCGAGGCCGGGATGCCTGGGGGCGGCCCGAGATCCGCCGGTATCGGCGGCGCGGCGTCAGGTACGGGAAGGATCGACACGATCTCGTCGGTCACCGGGTCGTAGAGCACGGCGAGCGAACTCACGTTCCTCACGACGCTCGCGCCCGCCGTCTCGCGACTCGGCACGCCGTCGGCCGGTGCCCCTGCCAGGTCAGGTGTCGTGCTGAGATCGACGTCGATCGGCTCGGGCAGATCGACCTTGAGCACGACGCCGACTCCGGTCCGCGGTTCGGGGCCAGCGTCGCTTCTTTCCTCGCTCGCGGTCCAGGGGCCGGACCGCGTGACCGAGATCTTCCCGCCCTGGGCGAGGTCGTGCACGACCGCGTTCGACTCGACTGCGCGGACCGCCTTGGCGGTATCGGAGGCATTCACGCTCGGCTCGCCTGGAGCCTTGCCTGATCGCTGGATCACTAACTCGGACCGCGGGTGCGGCGCCTGCCCTGAAAAGGCGTCGCCGATCGCGCCGGCCACGAGGTACAGGCCAAGTCCGTACGCGATGAAGAACGGGATCATGATGCGGCACCTTCGGTTCAGGAGAGCCGCGCGAATACTCGCCACTTGGTGTCTACCTCCCTGCTCTGGGCGGACGAGCGTGGGTACGCCTTCGAACCTACGTCCTGCTGGACGTCACCGCATCGTCCGAAACGGACAGTTGGCGTGACGAAATCGTCACGCTTGGGGTACGAGCTCCCGCAGCGTCCGACCTGAAGCGGGCGCGACTCTCAGCGCGACGAGCAGGTGGCGTTACTCAGCCTGGAAACCGCTAGGCCCCATGAACGCTAGAAAGCCCTTACGGGACGGTGCTGTCACTGTCGCTTGGTGTCGTGGTTTCGCGTGGTGGTGTGGTTTCGGTGTGGTTGCGAAACTCGAAGCGCCGACGGCCCCAGGCGATCGGGCGCTTCCGATCGGTACGTCCGGTGGGTCACAAAGTGCCGCCTCCCCCCCTCGAGGAGATT
>JAUVPB010000071.1 GCA_030598925.1 Actinomycetes bacterium | reverse complement strand
GCGCGTAGTGGCCAGTCGCAAGCTGGGAGGCGCCGACTCGGCTCGCGAACCGATCGAGCTCGGAGAAGCGGAAGTCCGCGTTGCACCGTACGCACGGATTGGGCGTACTCCCGTTCGCGTATCCCTCAACGAACGCGTCCACCACGGCCGTTCGAAATGTGTCGCGTAGATCGAGAGTGACGTGCGGCACGTCTTCGGAGTGGCAGAGCTCCCGTGCGGCTCTCACAGACGTCGGCGAGCAGCACGCCCGCTCCGTGTCGGGCGCCGCTGGGTCGACCCATAACCTCAGCGTGACCCCGACCACGTCGTAGCCGGCGCCGATCGCATGGTGAAGTGCCATGGCGCTGTCGACGCCCCCGCTCATCGCGACCGCTACCCGCTCGCTCGTTTTCGGAGCGGCCACGTGATCGCCGATTGCCGCATGGAGCGCGTCAAGGGCAAGAGGGTGCCCTGAGACCGAAGCGGCGTCGAGCAGCGGCATCTCACTGATGTCGCGCACGAGCTCTGCGGCTCCGGGGCCCTCCCCTGCCGCTGAGCGGATCCGCTGCTTGTCGACATCGAGGCGCACCCATGCGTAGTCGCCGTCGAGGCTCGCGTCGCCGAAGAACTCACGCATTACGACACCGTAGCTACGAGCAGCGACGGTGCGATCATGATGAAGCGGCGCCGCACGGTCGAGGCCGATCGGGTGTGGAGCCTACGTGCGCCCGATCTTGAACGCGACGCCGATGCGTTCGAACACCCGTACGCGATCGGCCGCGACCTTCTCGGAGCGGCGAACGATGTTTGCACCTTGAGCACGCGACCATTCGAGCTTCTGTTGGGCCTCTCCGCGCGCGCGACGGATAAGATCGCCCGCTTCCGTTCGTGCGGCCTGCAGGACCTGGTCAGCCTCAGCGCGTGCCTCATCGACCAAGTCTGCAGCGATTCGGTCGGGTGCGGCTCGGCTCGAGCCGAGGTCTGCCGACCCAGCTTCACCGCGAGTCGGTAGCCGACCGCGCTCTCGAGCCTCAACACGGTCGAGGAATTCCACGACCCCGGCACGGATTGCCTCGTCGTCCGGCCCGTGGCTGTGCTCGAACGCCCCGATCGCCGGAGACGGGTCTCTCAGCGCGGCCACGCTGTATGGACTCTCCGGAGGGTAGGCGTTTCGTGTGGCCGGTTTCGGCCGTCTGTCCGGGATCTCGGCCTGCCGGCCAGCCGGCGCGAGCCCGAGCACCTCGCTGTCCGCTGGCCCCGCGTCCGGGCCCCGTCCGCGTAGCGCTCTATAGGCACCCGCAAGCCGGGGAAGCCGAATGTGCGGCAGACGAGGAGTGGCAGACACCGGTACCAGCTTCCTCGGAGGCTCCGCCGGCATTCGACAACCCCCAAATGGGGGATAACGGCGTCCGCAGCCCTAGCTGAGCGTGTCCGCTTCAAGCGCGGCCGCCACGTCCGGTCGTAGCTGGATGCCGAGCTCCTCGAGTTGTGCGGCATCGATCGGCGCGGGCGCGCCGCTCATCGGGTCTACGCCCGCCTGGTTCTTGGGAAATGCGATCACGTCTCGTAGATTCGGCTCACCCTCGAGCGCCATCAGCATCCGCTCGATCCCAAACGCAATCCCGCCGTGCGGAGGCGCGCCCATCGCGAGTGCATCGAGCAGGAACCCGAACTTCGCTCGCTGTTCGGCCGGGCTGAGCTTGAGGGCGTCGAAGACCCGCTCCTGCAGCTCGGGCTCATGGATTCGAAACGACCCACCGCCGATCTCGATGCCGTTCACTACGAGGTCGTAAGCGTGGGCAAGCGCGTTGCCGGGGTCCGTCGCGAGCAGCGGTTCCGTCTCCGGCGTCGGGCGGGTAAACGGGTGGTGCATCGCGTTCCAGCGTTCGGCGTCAGCATCCCAGTCGAGCAACGGAAACTCCGTGATCCACACGAACCTGAACGCTCCCGAATCCACGAGCTCGAGCTGCTCACCGAGATGAAGTCTGAGTTGGCCAAGGACGCGAGCCACCGAGCCGGGCTCGGCGGCGCCGAACAGAATCGTGGCTGGCTCGCTCGGCCGGACTGCTGCGATCTCTTCGGCCGAGAGGAACTTGGCGATGGGCGACCGTGGCTCCCCGCCACCGTCGAATAGGAGGTACGCGAGTCCCCTGGCTCCGTGCAGCTTCGCGTGTTCCTCAAGCTTCGCGAGCTCCCCGCGGGACAGCGTTCCTGGGACCGTGAGGTAGCGCACGCATGGCGCCTGGGCGAACACACCGAACTCGGACCCGCGCGTGACGTCGGTCGCGTCCTGGATTTCGAGACCGAACCGCAGGTCAGGTTTGTCGCTCCCGTAGCGCAACTGAGCGTCCGCGTACGTAAGGCGCTCGAATGGCGCCGTGATATCGAGCCCGCCGCACGTGTGCCAGACGGCCTGGATCATCCGCTCCATCAGACCGAAGAGCTCCTCTTGATCGGGGAAGGCGAGCTCGACGTCGAGTTGCGTGATCTCCTGAACACGATCGGCGCGAAGATCCTCGTCCCGGAAACAGATAGCGATCTGGTAATAGCGATCGAAGCCGGAGATCACCAGCAGCTGCTTGAGAATCTGCGGTGATTGCGGCAGTGCAAAGAAGCTTCCGTTCCGGAGCCGGCTGGGCACGACGAAGTCGCGCGCACCCTCGGGCGTCGGCTTGAACAGAATCGGCGTCTGGATGTCGAGGAATCCAGCCTCTTCCATCACACGTCGGATCGTCCCGACCAGTTCGGCTCGCGTTCGGATCATTCGCTGCATCTTCGGACGCCGCAGATCCAGCCACCGATACCGCAACCTGAGCGTCTCGTCGACCCCCTCCTCGTCGAGCTGGAACGGAAGTGGCATCGAGCGTGACACGATCTCGAGCGTGTCTGCTTGCAGCTCGACCTCGCCCGTCGGAATGTCGGGATTGACGGCGTCCGCGTCGCGCCGTACGAGCTCGCCGGATACGCGGACGACGAACTCGTTGCGTAGCTGATGCGCGAGCGCCGCGGCGTCCGCGTCGCGTTCGGGATTGACGACGATCTGGCAGATGCCCGCGCTGTCACGCAGATCGACGAACACCAACCCTCCGTGGTCCCGCCGTGTGCCGACCCACCCTGAGAGCGTGAGCTGCTTCCCTACGTGCTCCGATCGAGGATCACCGCACATCATGTCCCGCCAGGTCACTGCAATCTCTCCTCGAGTCGCGATACGAGCTCGCCCACCTGCTCTACCGCCACGTCTTCGCGGCCGCGCTCGCGCACGACTATCTGATCGGCCTCGCGTACAACGACGATCCGCGCCTCGAGCCGGGACGCCTGCGTCATTTGCCCTTTCAGCGAACGCCGAGCGTAGTCGGTCTCGCAAACCCACGTGCGCCGGAGCTCGTGCATGACCGTGAGCAACTCGGCTCGGTCCACGGTATCGGCGAACGCAAAGAACACGTCGACGCCTCGGGGCTGCTCGGCCGCCAGCCCGCGTTGCTCGAGGGCGAGCCCGATGCGCTCGACACCAGCCGCGAAGCCGGTCGCGGCCGTCGGTTTGCCGCCAAGCTCGGCAGCGAGACCGTCGTAGCGACCGCCGGCACAGACGGTGCTCTGCGCCGCGTCGAGTTCCTCGTCGACGAATTCGAACACTGTTCTCGTGTAGTAGTCGAGTCCCCTCACGAGGCGCGGCGCATGCCGGAATGTCACGCCGAGCGCCCCGAGAATCGTGCTGACCTCCGCAAAGTGTTCGCGACATGCGGCGCACAGGTGATCGCCGATCACCGGGGCTCGCTCGAGCACAGCGCGCACATGCTCGTTCTTGGAATCGAAGACGCGCAGCGGACTGACCGATGCCTTGGAACGAGCATCGTCGTCGAGAGCGGCGTCGTTGGCCTCTAGAAAGGTGAGGAGAGCTCTGAGGTAGGCCGGCCGGCAGTCGGCGCAACCGATCGAATTGAGATCGAGGCGCACGGCGGACAGACCCAGCCCGTTGAAGGCGTCGACGACGATGGCGACGAGCTCCGCATCGACGGCGGGATCGTCGGACCCGATCGCCTCCGCCCCCACCTGCCAGAACTCGCGCAGCCGCCCCTTCTGCGGAGCCGCGTAGCGGAACATCGGCGCCGTGTAGTACGCCTTGAACGGAAGCGGCGAGCGGTGGAGACCGTGCTCCAGGAACGCGCGCACGACCTGGGCCGTTGCCTCTGGACGTAGCGTCAGCGAGCGGCCGGCCCGATCGTCGAACGTGTACATCTCCTTCTGAACGACGTCGGAGCCATCGCCGGCGGCGCGCGCGAACAGCGCCGTGTCCTCGAACGTTGGAACGGTGATGCGCCCGTACCCTGCTCGCTGCGCTGCGCCCTCGAACGACGCGACCACCGCACCGCGACGTGGCTGCGCCGCGGGTAGGACGTCGGCGGTGCCCTTAGGCGCGGTGATCTTCACGCTCTCGCTCAGCTAGGAGATCGGCGAGAAAAGGGTTCGACTCGAGTTCGGCGGCCAGCGTGGTCGCCGGGCCGTGTCCTGGATGCACCACGGTATCGGGCGGGAGTGTGGCAACGAGCAGGCGTATCGACGTGAGGAGCGTGTTCCAGTCGGCGCCGGGCAAGTCGGTGCGCCCGACAGAGCCTGCGAACAGGACGTCACCGCTGAAGAGGTGTCCTCCGGACACGTACGCGATGTGAGCCGGCGAGTGCCCTGGCACAGAGACGACCTCGAGGTCGATCCCGGCCAACTCGAGCTTCTCACCGCCCTGGAGCAGCACGTCTGGACTCCACGAGCGGCCGGAGGCCCCCGGCGGGAGATGCTGGGCTAGGTTCTCGAGCAGGTCGCGTTCGCCCGCCGGCATGTACACCGGCGCACCCGTTGGCTCAGCGAGATCTGCCACGCCGCAGAGGTGGTCCCAATGTCCATGTGTTAGCAGGATGGCGGCACACGCCACCCCCAAGCGCGTGAGCGACGCAGTGATTTCTGTAGCTTCTGCCGCCGGGTCTACGACGAGGGCCTCTTGCGCACCATCGTTATGAACGATGTAGGCGTTCGTCCCGATCGGGCCGAGGGGTAGCTGCTCGACACGGACGCTCACGCGGGACGAGTCTAGCGACGTGACGGGCGAGCCTCGGTCACACCAACGTAGCGACGCGAACCGCGGGGCGAGCTGTGTCGGCTCTAGCGAGAGGTCCGGTCGTCGCGACGCGCAGCGAGCTTGCGCGCGTGACGCCGCATAAGCACGCGGTACATCGCGTGGTCGAGCAGGTAGCTCAGTGGCAAGAACACCGCGAGCAGAACAACAGCTTGAAAGAGCTTCGCTCCGGTCGAGACATCGCTTCCGCCCGTGATGAAAACGAGAACAACGAGCAGCGGACCGAAGATGGCTGCGCGCTTGCCGAGCCTCTGGAGCGAGGGCTTCTGGACCGGGCGACCGCGAGCGTCAGTCGCAGCGCCCGTCGACGCTGGCTTCTCGGCTGCGACGGTGTCGACATCGCGCGGCGAGTCGACGACGACCTCTTCACCGTCATCGGTCGTCTGTACGTACTCCCACTCGTGCCGACGCTGCTTCTCACGTCGCCGTCGCTGCTTCTTCGTGGCCACCGTCGTGGATTATCGCACCTCGCGCCTAGGTCAGCGCGAGACCGATCGCAAGCCCGGCGATCGCAGCAGCCGCGCCCAGCCCGACCGCCAAGGGCATAGGGTTGAAGCTCAGCGCATTGTCGCGGCTATACCGACTCGGATCACCGCTTCGATCCGTGCGCCACTTCGGGCCGCCACCTGTCTGATCGTCGGCCTCAACAACTCGCCCTCCCATCGCGAGAGCAGCAAGCGCGGCGATCGCAAAGCCGGCCAACGCACCTCCGATGATCGCGGGGATGCCCCACCAAGGCATCTAGACGTTTTCCATCGATTCGCAGTGCACGGCCCGCGCATTGTGCCTGCTCGATGTGACGCACGTATCCGAGTATCGCCTCGTGGAGCGATTCCGATCGGCGTCCACCCCTATGGAGAGACGGTCAACTGCCCCCCAGGCCGCGCGAGCGCAGCGCAGCGGCATGAGCCGGGAACCCCTCGTGTTCGGCTAGAGCAATGATGCCGGGGGCGAGTCTGGCCAGCGCGTCCGGCGTCGTCTGCGCGATTGAACTGGTCTTCAGGAACGTCCTGGCAGTCACGCCCGAGCTCTGACGCGCGAAGCCGCCGGTCGGGAGCGTCGCCGGCACACCGAGGACATAGTTGCCAGCGCTGAACGGAGTGTCGCCGAGCAGAATCTCTCCCGCGTGCTCGATCTGAGAGGCGAAGTCATCCGGGTTGCGCATGGAAACGAGGAGGTGCTCGGGCGCGTACTCGTTGACGAACGCCGCGGCTTCCGCCAGATCCCGCGTGATCATGGCGCCGCCGAAGTGGGAGATCGCCGATCGTGCGAACTCGCGACGCCACTCGGGCAGCGAGCTCAGCTGCACCTCGATCTCCGTATCGACCGCATCGACCAGCTCTGCTGACGGGGTCACGAGCAACGCAGCCGAGTCGCTGCCGTGTTCCGCTTCGTTGAGCACGTCCGCCGCCACGATCCGCGGCTCAGCGCTCTCATCGGCCACCACAATGCTCTCCGTCGGCCCGAACAGCATCACCGTCGAGCACCCGTAGAGCTGAACACGGATCTGGGCAGCGGTCACGGCCGGGCTGCCCGGTCCCACGACTCTGGACACGCACGGAAACGTCTCCGTCCCGAACGCGAGGGCCGAGACCCCGGCCGGGCCGTTGGCCCGAATGACGCGCTCGAGACCGAGCTCTCGGGCGACGACGAGCACTGCCGGGTCCACGGCTCCGGCTGGTTCCGCCATCGGCGGTACGACAACCGTGATGTCGCGAACACCGGCTACGACGGCGGGAGTGCCGATCTGGATCAGCACGGAGGGAAACGACCCCTTGCCGCTCGGAACGAACAGTCCGGCCGAATCGATCGCGCTCGCCTGCTCGCCCACAACGTGCCCTGGCGCAATCTCCTCGCGCCAGGACGCGTCCCTGATCGCGCGCTCGTTGAAGGCCCGGCTGTTGGCGATACCGAGCCGAATCGCGTCAACGACGGCGGGCGCGACCGCGGTCGCAGCTTCATCGAACTCCGCTGGCGAGACAGGAAGCTGCGGCGGCGCGAGCTCTAAACCGTCGAAGCGCGCGAGGGCGCTACAGACGGCCTCGTCGCCGCGAGCACGGACGTCCTCGGCGATCTGGCGAACCGACTCGACGAGCGAGGGCTCGAAGATCTCCTCAGAGGCGCGCCGCATGATGCGGCCCCGATCCTCAGGCGAGATCTCCTCCAGCACGTATCGAGCGAGAGCTGCCATCCTCAACCCTCCACCGCCTGTCGACCCATCGTCTCCTCGAGCAGCCGAAGTTCGAGTACGTCGTCGGTCGAAAGCTTCGGTAGCCCGAGAGCGGCACCTGCCGCTGCGAGGGTCGCACCGGCAGGCAGCAACCCGACGAGCTCACTTCCCGCAACCTGCACTCCGCGCTCGGCGGCAGCCGCTTCGACGGCCGCGACCACCTGATGCGGAGGCGTCGCCTGCCAGTCCTCGATGTTCATGCTGACCTGCGCGACGCCTCGCGTCTCGAGCTCGAGACCAAGCGCACGGACGCCTGCGAACCCACCGTCGATCTCTCTGATAAGTGCCGCGATTTCGCGGGCGACCTCGACATCACACGTCGCGAGATTGACGTTGAACGCAATCAGCGGCGCCCGCACACCGACGAGGGTGGCTCCGGCCGAGGGATGGAGCTCACCGGGACCGAAGTCGGGACGCAGCTCGCCCGCGGCCATCCGCTCAGCAAGACGTTCGGGCCCGCCGCGCCGATAAAACGCGGGACGCTTCCCTTCGGGCAGTCGTCGGTCGGGACACGACTCGCCGTAGAGGAAGATCGGCAGCTCGAGCTCGTCCGCGAGCCGCGCAGCGAGCTCGTGAGCCGCGCGACTCGCCCCCTCGTGACTCTGGTTTCCTAGTGGGACGATCGGGATAACGTCAACCGCTCCCACGCACGGATGCACACCGTCGTGCTCGCGCAGGTCGATGGCCTCGACAGCCGCTCGGGCTGCGTTGCTCAAGCCGTCGACAAGTGAGTCGGGCGTCGCCGCCACCGTGAACACCGACCGGTTGTGATCGACGTCTGTGTGGACGTCAAGCAGCGCTGTCGTCGCCACGAGTGCAGCTCTGATCGCATCGACCGCAACCTGGTCGGCGGCAGCCGAAAAATTCGGGACTGACTCGAGCGGGAGCGCCACGTCCGGAAGTCTACGAGCGCACCGAAGTGCAGGTTGTCCCGAGCTACCGAAAACCGCGCGACCGTTGTCCTGATCTCGCGATCGGCTACCCCGGAGCGCGTGGCTACACTCGCTCAGTGAGAGCGGTGTCGGAGCCATCCAAGGGGCGCATTTTTGTCCGCCTCATCGGCTTCCTCAAACCGTACCGGCGGTCTCTCTTCCTCTCGACGCTCCTGGCGGTAGCCGCCCAGTTCGCCGGGCTCACCATCCCCTGGTTGACGGGCAAGGTGATCGACGACGCCCTCCCCAACAGCGACGGTCAGTTGTTGGCGCAGCTTGTCGGCCTCGTGGTGGTGTTCGGCGTGCTCAAGGCGCTGCTCATGCTCGGACGCCGACTGATCGCGGGTCGACAGGCCCTCGCGGTCGAGTTCGATATCCGGAACCGTCTCTACGGCCATCTGCTCCGCCTGTCGTTCAGATTCTTCGACCGCTTCCAAACCGGCCAGCTGATGTCACGAGCCACTGCAGATCTCCAGCATGTGAGGTTCTTTCTCGGCTACGGATTGATCTTCCTGACGCAGCACGTGTTGACCGTCGTCGGCGTGACGGTCATCCTCCTCGTACTCGATTGGCAGCTGGCGCTGGTCGCGTTGGCGATCACCCCCGCTGTCCTCGCCGTCGCATTCCTGTTCAGCCGGACGTCTCATCCGATCCTGCGCGAGGTGCAGCAGCGACTCGGCGCGGTCACCGCAACGGCCGAGGAAGGCATCGTCGGCGTCAACGTCGTCAAGTCATTCGCACAGGAAAGCCGTGTGGCGTCAGAGTTCGACGGGCGCGTCGAATCGCTGTTCGCGGAGTCGGTTTGTGCTACACGCAACCGGTCGATCTACAACCCTGTGCTCGGCTTCCTCCCACTCGTCGCGCAGGCCGCGGTACTTCTCGTGGGTGGTCAGCGCGTGATCAACGGCGAGCTCACGCTTGGAGAATTCGTGGCGTTCAACGTGTATGTGCTGATGCTCGTGCTGCCCCTGCGAATGCTCGGCATGTGGGTGGCGCAGGCCCAGCGCGCGACGGCATCGGGCGAGCGTGTATTCGAGATACTCGATGAGCCCGAAGGCGTCGTAGATCGCCCCGACGCGGCGGAGCTTCCACCCGGGCCCGGCGATGTCCGACTCGAGGACGTGACGTTCAGTTACACGGATGATCGCCCAGTGCTCCGAGGGGTAGACCTCACGATCGCCGCGGGAACGACCGTTGCTCTGGTGGGTGCCACTGGGTCGGGCAAGACGACACTCACGGCGCTCATCCCACGGTTCTACGAGCCCGACCAAGGGCGCGTACTCCTGGACGGCATCGACACGCGCGACGTCACACGCCAGTCGCTGCGTTCGGCGATCGGGGTCGTGTCACAGGACCCGTTTCTGTTCTCTGCCACGGTGAGGGAGAACATCGCGTTCGGTATGGCGGGAGCCTCGGAGACTGATGTCGAGGCCGCTGCTCGCGCAGCCCAGGCGCACGGGTTCATCTCGGACATGCCCGAGGGCTACGACTCGTTGATCGGCGAGCGCGGCATTACGTTGTCGGGTGGCCAACGTCAGCGAATCGCAATCGCGCGAGCGCTGCTCGTCGACCCACGCGTCCTGATCCTCGATGACGCGACCTCGTCCGTCGACGCTCGAACGGAGGCGGAGATACGTGCCGGGCTTCGGGCGTTGCTCCAGGGACGAACGACGCTCATCATCGCGCACAGGCTGTCGACGGTCGCTCTCGCCGATCAGATCGTCGTCCTCGACGACGGCGAGATCGTCGCTCGCGGCACGCACGATGCGGTGCTCGAGCAGAGCGCTACGTATCGCCAGATCGTCGAACACGGGGAGCTGGCCGGGAATCCTCACGACGCGAGCGACGCAGACGTCGCATGAAGGTCGGGTCGCGATGAGAGTCCATCAGCCCGGCTCATACGGCGGCGCCCGCGGCGTCACACGTGCCGAGGTCGACGACTGGAGTTGGCGCCGGACGATGCAACGATCGGGCCTTCTCCTCAGGCTCGCCCGACCGTACAAGGGCCGTGCAGCGCTCGCGATTGTCTTTCTGCTTGTCGCCACGGCGGCCACTCTTGCATTGCCGCTTCTGGCCAAGCTCGTTGTCGACGAAGGCATCGCCGCGAGCGACACGAACAGGCTGATCGTCATCGTGGTGGTCTTCGTCGTTGCTGCCATCGTCGCCTGGTTCGCCACGACCGGGCACACCTACTACACAGGCTGGGTCGGCGAGCGCGTGCTGGCGGACCTACGGTCGCGACTGTTCCGCCATCTCCAATCGCTATCGCTCGGCTATTTCGAGCGCAGCCGTACCGGCGCAACCATCTCGCGGCTGACGAACGACGTCGAAGCGCTCGATCAACTCGTGACCGATGGCATGGCGAGTCTGGTCCAGAACTCGATCGTCCTCGTCGGATCCGCCGCCATTCTCCTCGTCCTCGACTGGAGGCTCGCGCTGGCCACCCTGGCCGTGTTCCCCCTGATGGCGCTCGCGACAGCAATCTTCCGGCGACTCAGCTCGCGTGCGTATCGAAGCGTGCGGGAGCGAATGGGCCAGGTCTCCGCGACGCTGCAGGAAGACATCTCGGGGATGCGGGTCGTGCAGGCGTTCGCGCGCGAGCACCGGAGCCGCGATCAGTTCGTTGCGGTCAACGACCGGTACCGAGCGGCCAACCAGCGGACGGTCGTGATCTCCGGCCTCTACTTCCCATTCGTTGACTTTGTTGCCGCCGCCGCGACCGCAGTGGTGCTCGGGTACGGCGGCTACCTCGTGTTCGGCAACTCACTCACGATCGGAACGCTGTTCGCGTTCATCGGTTACCTCGCGAACTTCTTCGATCCCGTGCAGCAGCTCTCACAGCTCTACAACACGTTCCTCGCCGCAGTCGCCGCGCTAGACAAGATCGTAGGGGTGCTGGATGAGCAACCCGAGGTCGTCGACGCCCCCGACGCTCACGACCTCGGCTCGATCCGAGGAGAGATTCGATTCGAGAACGTAACCTTCGGTTACGGCGACGGCCCAACGGTCCTGCACGACCTCGACCTTGAAGTACCCGCCGGAACAACGGTCGCCCTGGTCGGGCACACCGGCGCAGGCAAGTCCACGATCGTCAAGCTGCTCGCTCGCTTCTACGACCCGCGGCACGGGCAGGTGCTGATCGACGGGACAGATGTCCGGACAACCAGGCAGGAGAGCCTCCGCACGCAGCTTGGGATTGTCCCCCAGGAGGGGTTCCTATTCAGCACCAGCATCGCGAACAACATCGCGTTCGGCCGTGCTGGCGCAAGCCAGAGCGAGGTCGAGGCCGCGGCGCGGGAAGTGGGCGCTCATGAGTTCATCGACGCGCTCCCTGATGGCTATGAGACAGAGGTCGGCCAGCGGGGAAGCCTTCTATCGCTCGGGCAACGGCAGCTGATCGCCTTCGCCCGAGCCTTGCTCGCTGACCCACGGCTACTCATTCTCGACGAGGCCACGTCAAGCGTGGACATCGCAACCGAGCAGCGAATCGAGCGCGGCCTCAACACGTTGCTGCAGGGGCGCACGGCCTTCGTGGTCGCACATCGCCTCTCGACGATCAGGCGCGCCGATCTGATCGTCGTGCTCGAGAACGGCCGAATCGTCGAGCAGGGAACGCATGACGCGCT
>JAUVPB010000129.1 GCA_030598925.1 Actinomycetes bacterium | reverse complement strand
GCGCCGGTCAGATCAGGCCCGACCTGACCGCCGCCAAGTGACCCGGTACCGGCGATTTGGTGGCAGGACAGGCAGGTCGCGCCCTCGTTGTCGAATCGCTCGGCGCCGGTGAAGAGATCCTTTCCGAGCTCGGGGTCACCGTCCGTTACTGCGATCGGCGCCGGCTCAGCGGGCTCGGCGATCGGCTCCGGCTCCTCTGCGGGCACGGGCTCCTCCACAGGCGCCGGTTCCTCGGCCGGTGCGGGCTCGGCTGGAGTGGGCGCCGCGTCGGGTGGCGGGTCGCCTGACTCGAGTGCGATGTATGCGATGACATCGGCCGCCTGCTCCTCGTTCAGACCGGGGTTTGGCATGGCGCCCGGGATGCCCTCAAGGATGATGCGTTGGAGCTCCTCAGCCTCGAGCCTCGTGGTAACGCCCTCGAGATCGGGGCCGACTTTGTCGCCACCGCCGATTGTGTGACAGGACGCGCAGAACTGTTCGAAGAGCGCGCCACCGTTCGCGGCCGTCTCGGCTGACGCGGCTTCAGCGGCAACGCCCAGTCCGAGAGCTAGCAGTACGAGCACTGCGACGGGTGCCACGCGTCTTCGCACATTCGACCTCCAAATCGCTTGGACCCAAGAGAATCAGCGATGCGGTGCGCGCAGCATCAGTATGGGCGCGGAAATCCACCACCGGGAATCTGCGGGAAACTACGGGGCATGCCACCGTGTCGTGGGATGAGGCCGTTCACCCACTGGCGCCTGCCGCGGCGTGGTCTTCGGCGTTCTTTGGTGACGCTTCGACTCGCATGGCTCCGCGTCAGTACTTTTCCACGGCCCGCGATCGGAGCGCGCCCGGATGCGAGACCCGTCGGGTTACGAAACGATCGGTATGGTTTCTCATTCACGACGCAAGGCAGGCAACGTGGGCGTACCTGTACTAGAACGTGTAGTGATCGCGACCGACGGTTCCGAGGTGGCGACGAAGGCAGTCGCGCTCGGCGTCGACTTGGCGGGCTTGAAGGGCGCGGAGGTCACGTTGGTACACGTCGTGCCCTCCGATCGTGTCCGCGACGACGAGGTCTACTGGGACACGCAGGATCACGAGATCCTGCAAGAGGCGGGTGACCACGCGCGCGCTCAGGGCGTCGATCCAAAGCTGGTGATGTGCTCGGGCAACCCGGCCGACGCGATCACGAAGATCGCGGAAGAGGTCGATGCCGACATGGTCATCATGGGATCTCGTGGGCGTGGCCCTGTCACTGGCAGGTTGCTCGGCAGCGTGTCACGCGGCGTCCTGGGTCGCGTGCATCGCCCGGTGCTCGTCGTCCAGTAGCCGAGACCTGCTGCCCCCGTCGCGTCTTGCGCCGCGGCGGCGCTGCGGCGCTGCGGCGATAATCCGCTCCGAACCGTTGCCTCGACGGCTGACCTGTCCGTAGTCTGGGGGTTGGATGGAAGACAGCGCTAGGGATACGCGACTCAGAGAGCTCGTGGAGGCGGGGATCGGCCTGTCCGCGGAGTTGTCGCTCGACGCGGTTCTACAAGGGTTGGCCGACGCCGCGAGACGCCTCATCGGCGCTCACTACGCGGCGGTCGGAGTGCTCGACGAGACCGGCACGCGGCTCGAAGAGTTCGTCACCTCGGGCATCGACGCCGAGCTGCGCGCCGAGATCGGCGATCTACCGAGTGGACGTGGCATTCTCGGCGCGCTGACCAGCGATCCCAAGCCGCTTCGCCTCTCGAATCTGAGCGAGGACCCGCGCTCGGTCGGCTTCCCGCCCGGGCATCCGCCGATGGAGAGCTTTCTTGGCGTGCCAGTACTGATCCGCGGCGCAGCGTTTGGAAGCCTGTACCTGACGGAGAAGCTGAACGCCGAGGAGTTCACAGATGCTGACGAAGAGGTAGCGTCGCTGCTTGCTGCGCAGGCCGCTGTCGCCGTCGAGAACGCGAGACTCTACGAAGCGTCACGACGCTGGAACGAGCATCTCGAAGCGCTTGGTGAGCTTGGCGACGCGATCACCCGTCAGATCTCGCTCGAAGAGCTCCTTCCGCTGGCCTGCTCGCGGATGCAGGACCTCCTTGGTGCGGGGATCGCGCTGGTCTCGATGCCTGATGAGAGCGGGGTGCTCCAAGCCTCGGCCGCCGTGGGCGAAGGCTCTGAGCTTCTCGCGGAGCTGCACGCGAGCCGAGGCGGAAGGCGATCGAAGACTGCGCGCGTGTTCGGCCGCCGCCGGGTAGAGCGAGTCGATTCGATGCTCGACGATCCTGAGGTCGATCAGGAGGTTGCGAGGCGCGTGAATCTCCGTTGCGGCTTGTTCGTGCCGCTGCTCCTGGGCGACACAGCGCTTGGGATACTCACAGTTCTGAACAAGCAGGATGGCGCGAGCCGGTTCAGTGATACGGACGTGCGGCTCGCGGAGTCGTTTGCCGCGCGGCTATCCGCGGCGATCGAGCTGACCGCGCGGGTCGAGCGCGAGTCGCTCGGTCGGGTCGTTCGGGCGCAGGAGCAAGAGCGTCGCCGGTTGGCGCGCGAATTGCACGACGAAACGGGACAGGCGGTGACGTCGATCATCCTCGGAATCGGCCAGGTTGAAGCGGCAGCGACCCGGGAGGAAGCGCGCGAAGCCTGCGCGAGTCTGCGCGAGCTAGCCAGCGGCGCTCTGGACGACGTGCGCCGCATCGCCTTCGAGTTAAGGCCGCGCGCGCTCGACGATCACGGGCTTGGCCCGGCGATCGCGCGGCTCGCTGAGTACCTCAAGGAGCGAGCTGATCTGGACGTCGACGTCGAGGTGCAGCTCGAGGACCGGCTCGGCCCGGAAACCGAGAGCGCTGTCTACCGGGTCGTGCAGGAGGCCCTCACGAACGTGGTCAAGCACGCCAATCCTCACACCGTCAGTGTGCTGGTGACGAAACGTGGTGACCACGTCGTCGCGGTCGTGGAGGACGACGGCGACGGTTTCGATCAGAGCGCGGTGTCGAGCGATCGCATGGGGCTGACTGCGATGCACGAGCGCGTCAGTCTTCTGGGCGGATCGGTGACCGTAGAGTCGCACGCCGGGCGAGGCACACTTGTCCAGGCCAAGCTCCCGGTGTATTCGTAGGCCGCCCCAGGCCGCATCGAGCGGCGGGCTCTCCTCCACGTCAATGCTGCCGAGAAGGGCCAGCCCACCGATGGCAAGGCTGGGAACGTACCTTCACGACGCCCTCGAATACCGGTTCAGAGCACGTATTGTTGAACGCTGCTGCCCATGGAGCCGTCTGGTGAAAGAGGCCTAGAGCGGCTCGAGCGCGCGTCGCTCGCGCCGGTCTTCGTCCTGTGGTGCGCGTTGGGCCTCCTCGTCGTTGCCGTACTCGCGACGTACGCTCGTGTTCCCGCCGACGATCTGTACGCGGTTTCTCGTGACGGCATCGCGGGTGGCGCGTCTCGGGCGCTGGTCCTGATCGGCTACCCGATCAGCCTTGCTGCCATCGCGAGCCTGGGCTTCGTCGTCGATCGAGCCCTTGGACACGGGTCGGTCGCGTTTCGACGGGCCGTCGTCGGTGGCGCGATCGTGTCGCTCGTGCTGTGCGCAACGGTAGGCGTACCAGGCGTCGTCGACCAGGGCGATCTCGACGCCAAGCCCGTGAACGCACTCGCTGCGATCGGAGTTCTGCTTGCGATCTCGCTCGCCGTCGTTGTGGCTCGTCGAACCGGGGTGGGATCCTTCCGTCCGTGGACGCGGTTCGACTGGGTTGGTGGCGCCGCTGCGTTGGTGCTGCTTCTGGCGGCGATTCCCTGGATTGCCGCTGACCTGAGCTTCTCGATCAGCGAGACGCCGGTGTTGGGACAGATCTTCCTCGGCGATGAGCTCGTCAGCTACCCGGCGGAGCCCGAGCTCGCCCCGGCCGTTCATCTCGGGCACCACCACGGAATGGACGGGGTGCTCTTTGCGCTGATTGCGATCCTCTTCTTGCGAGAGGCGCCCGGCATAGGACATCGGTGGCTCCGTCGGGTCACGACGGTGTACGTCTCACTCGCGCTCGTGTACGGCCTTGCCAACGCGGTACAGGATGGCTGGCTCGAGCAGGTCGTCAAGCGTGGATCGGCGAGCAAGGGCCTGCCGAACATGCTTCGCCCGGACATCTCCTGGGCCTGGGCCGGCATCGTCGTTGCGACTGCCATCGTCGCAACGATGGCGATGATCCGGTCTTCCGGCGGTCGAGCCGGACGCCCCTGACCTCACCCCTAGACGGCCCGCCGTCCTCGTGCACGTTCGCGGGTTTCCCCCGCCTTGGCGGTGGGTCCCACTGATGCAGGGCGTTCAGCATTGCGCAACTCTTGGCGAAATGGCGAGTCTTGACGGGACGGGTCTGGAGTCGCACGGCACCCGAGGCGCCCGAGCCTCGTTGCGTGCTCTCCGGCTGGCGGCGACGATCGCGGTCGGGCTGGCTGTGGTCGCAGCCGCCGTCGGGTGCGGTGCGGTCGATGGCGGTGTGAAGGGCTCTGGTACGGCCGCGTCCGAGGCGCGCGACGTGGAGTCGTTCGCGAACGTGCTCGTCAAGGGTGCGGCTGACGTCTCCATCTCGATCGGCGATCCTCAGTCGCTCGTGGTCGAGACTGACGACAACCTGCTCGCCCTCCTCGAGACCGAGGTCTCAGGCGACACGCTCGAGGTCGGGTTCCGCGACCGCGCTAGCCCGAAGGTCGGCCCCGCCGTTGCGATCGTCGTTCCTGCGCTTGAGGGCATCACGGTCGACGGATCGGCAGAGATCGAGATCGACGAGATGCGGGGCGGCAACGTCGCGTTTACCATCAACGGCTCAGCCGCAGTGCACGCGTCCGGCACGGTCGATCGCGTGGACGTCGACGTGAGCGGATCCGGCGATGTCCGGTTGTTCGAGCTCCAGGCCGAGGAAGCCGAGGTCTCGATCTCAGGCAGCGGCGACGCCGAGCTTCACGTGCGGAGATCGCTATCGGCAAGCGTCACCGGCAGCGGACATGTCGTGTACGAAGGCGAGCCGGAAGAAGTTGCTACGAGCATCACGGGGAGCGGGACGATCGAGCCGCGCTAGGGGGGTCTGATCTCGTGCCCCGTCACACAAACATCGAACCGTCCGAGTCTGAGGCCAGCGCGTCGTGAAGACCGCCCGCTCCGTGGTTGGTCGCCTGGCGGCGGCGTCGGAGTGGGTGATCGCTGCGATCTGTCTCGCGGGCATCGTTGCGGGCGGGATCCTGCACCTTGCGTCGCGTCCGCAGGCTGGCGACATCGCCTGGGCGCTGACCGCGGGCGTCACGCTCGTGCCTCTGACCTGGTCAGTCCTCGTCACGCTCAAGCGGCGACGGGTCGGAGTCGACGCAATCGCGCTCGTGGCGATCGTCACCGCCCTCGCCCTGCAGGAGTTCCTCGCCGGTGCTGTCGTTGCCCTGATGCTCGCGGGCGGAAACGCGCTCGAGGCATATGCGGCCGGGCGTGCTCGGCGCGAGCTTCGCCAACTCGTCGAACGGGCTCCGCGTCGAGCTCAGCTGCTCGACGGCGACACTGTTATCGACGTGCCGATCGACCAGGTCGGCGTACGTGACGTCGTCATCGTTCGTGCCGGAGAGGTGGTGCCTGTCGACGGGGTGCTCCTGAGCGACGAGGCGATACTCGACGAGTCCGCGCTCACCGGTGAGACGATGCCCGTCTCATACCACCGTGGCGCCACCCTGCGGAGCGGCACCAACAATGCCGCGGCCGTCTTCGAGCTCCGGGCGATTGCGCCCGCATCGGCGAGCGCCTACGCGGCCATTGTGCGCTTGGTGCGCGAGGCAGAGACCCATCGCGCGCCATTCGTGAGAATCGCGGATCGCTACGCCGCGGCCTTCCTTCCGGTGACGCTGATCGCCGCCGGTCTAGCCTGGGGCCTCTCGGGAGAAGCGGAGCGAGCGCTGGCGATCCTTGTGGTCGCCACGCCGTGTCCGCTGATCCTCGCCGCGCCGATCGCGTTCATCGCCGGTGTCTCACGTGCCGCGCGCGCCGGTGTGATCGTCAAGGGAGGTGCCGCGATCGAGAAGCTCGGCGAGGCCAGCACCGTCCTGTTGGACAAGACGGGCACGCTGACGCTCGGGGCGCCCGAGGTCGCGGCGGTCGTCCCGTTCGATTCGTACGGCGAGGATGAGATCCTCAGCCTGGCCGCATCGGTTGACCAGCTCTCCACGCACGTACTCGGCGAGGCGCTGGTGCGAGAAGCACAGCGTCGAGGCCTCGAGATCCAGTTTCCCGAGAACGTCAAGGAGAGCCCCGGCCGAGGCATCGAAGGCGACGTCGGCGGGCGGCACGTCGTGGTGGGTGGCTCAGACTGGCTCTTGGAGAAGGGATGCCCCGATCCCGAAGCACACGCCCGGGCGCTCGACGGGCGGGCTGAACCCGGCACAGCCAAGGTCCTGCTTGGCATCGACCGCGAGCTGGCGGGTGGCATCGTCATCGCCGATCGCATCCGAGACGAGGGGGCGGAGCTGGTACCGGAGCTGCGCGCCGCCGGAATCGGCTACGTCGCGCTGGTGACCGGCGATCGGCGAGACGCCGCGGCCGTCGTCGGCGACCGTGTTGGCGTCGATCGTGTGTATGCGGAACACTCGCCGGAAGACAAGCTCGCCGTGGTTCGCGCTCTACAGGGCTCGCCCGGGCTCGCGCCGGTTGTGATGGTGGGCGACGGAGTCAACGACGCGCCCGCGCTGGCGCTGGCCGATGTCGGTATCGCAATGGGCGCCGCCGGCGCTACCGTCGCGTCCGAGACGGCAGATGCGGTGATCGTCGTCGACCGCATCGGGCGCGTGGCTGACGCGGTGCGCATCGGTCGACGCTCTCTTCGCATCGCCCGCCAGAGCGTTCTGATCGGCATCGGACTGAGCCTTGTAGCCATGGCGTTCGCCGGATTCGGCTACATCGAGCCGGTGTTCGGCGCGCTCCTGCAGGAGGCTATCGACGTGTTCGTGATCGTCAACGCCCTTCGTGCGCTGCGCGGTTAGGGGCCGCGTCCGCCCAGTCCGTAGCAGGCCGAAGGCCCGATCAACGGCCACTCCGATGTCCTGGCGATTACGATGGGCGATGATGTCTACGCACCGGTGGCGTTGCCGCCTGGCCAGGAGGGAACTCTGATGAAGGTTGACGCGCTCATGACACGCAGCGTGGTGACGGTCGCGAGCGACGCGCCACTTCGCGACGTCGCCAGTAGTCTCGCCGAGCACCACATCTCGGGGCTGCCGGTTCTCGACTCGGCGGGTGCGCTTTCTGGTGTCGTGACCGAGTGCGACGTACTCGTCAAGGAGATGGAGCCGACGGAGCGACGCGGTGGCGTCATCGGCTGGTTCCTCGACTCCGATGATGGTTGGCGCGAGAACAAGCTCGACGCGCGTACGGCCGGTGAAGCCATGACCGCACCCGCTATCACCGTTGAGCCGAGCTGCTCGGTAACACGAGCCGCGACCCTGATGGTGGAGAGAGGCATCAACCGCCTGCCGGTTGTTGACGAGGCCGGCAAGCTGGTCGGGATCGTCACGCGCGCGGATCTCGTGAGAGCCTTTACCCAATCCGACGCCGAGATCGCTCGCGAGATTCGCGAAGACGTGATCCAGCACCAGTTGTGGGTATCGCCGGAGACTCTGACCGTCGAGGTTCAGGAGGGCGTCGTTACGCTCGCCGGGCGAGTGGAGAACGAGTCGCTTGCTGGCGTGCTGCCGCGCATGGTCGCCCGTGTCCCGGGCGTGGTCGACGTGGAGTCGCGGCTCACCTGGAGCGTTCCGTCGAAGGTCTCGTCGGTAGCCGGTGAGGATCTTCAGGCGGGCGGGCGAAACTAGCCGCTGGCCTCGCCAGGCACTCGGTGCGCCCGCGCGGCTCCGGCGGTCGGTTGACTAGCATCGGAGCCCGTGGCTACCCGGATCATCGTCGTCGACGACCATGCCGTTGTACGCGCGGG
>JAUVPB010000118.1 GCA_030598925.1 Actinomycetes bacterium | reverse complement strand
TGGCGTTCGTGCAGAACTCGGCGGGTGCCGTACCCGGACCGCAGGATTGCTTTCTCACGCTTCGAGGTCTCAAGACGCTGGCAGTACGCATGGATCGCCATTGCGAAAACGCGTCCGCGATCGTGGCGATGCTCGAGGCTCACGATGCGGTCTCGACCGTGTTCTATCCGGGCCTGCCGGACCATGCGACGCACTCGATCGCGGAGCGTCAGATGCGAGCCTTCGGTGGGATGGTCTCGTTCCTCGCGGCTGGCGGGAAGGCCGCGGCGTTCGGGCTCGTGACGAAGACCCGACTCTTTACGCTTGCCGAGTCGCTCGGTGCTGTCGAGTCGCTGATCGAGCACCCGGCGGCTATGACCCACGCGTCCGCAGAGGGCTCGCCGCTAGAGGTCGACGATGCTCTCGTGCGGCTGTCGGTCGGGATCGAGGCCGTCGAGGACCTCATCGCCGACCTCGAACAGGCGCTGGACGGCGTCTAGGCGTTCCGCGCGCCCTGTTCGCGCGGCCCGCGCAGCTTTGCCGCTCGCCTAGCGGTCGAGCACCGTACCGGCTCCCGCGGCTCGTGCCCGTTCGAGCACGACCTTGCCGAAGGCGGCGTCGAGGGCTCCGACGCCGAGGTTGCAGCAGATGACACGCTCCCCTGTCGCTTCCTGCTCGAGGGCGGCCCCGACGCTGAGAGTCGGCTCGGGCCAGCCTTGGAAGTGACCGTGTCCTCGATAGGCCTCGAACTGGCCGACGTCATCGGTCACGAGCAGGTCGGCGGACTCGACGAGCGCCCGTGAGAAGTACGCGTCGAAGTCGACCGGCAAGCCGAGCCAGCGGGTGCCAAGACAGCCCGCATCGAGTTCGGGCACGGCGTCCTTGACGATTGGAGCCGCAGTGATCGCGATGTCGCTGCCGGCGACCGCCTCAAGGGCGGACGCCGCCGTCTCGGCGTCAGCCTCGAGCGTCGCCACCCGCTCGGCGTGCGTGTCGTAACCGACGATCGTCACGGCCGGGTTGAGCGCGCGCAACACCCGTGCGTGGTAGCGGCCCTGCTCGCCGCAGCCGATGATCGCTGCGCGACTCCAGCCTGTTGGAGCCCACCTGCGGACGCACACCCCACTCGCGGCCGCCGTGCGCGCTGCCGTTATCTCGCAGGCGTCCATCACGGCGGTCGGGAATCCGGTCTCGGCGTCGTTCACGATGATCAGGCCCGAGATGTACGAGAGCCCGCGATCCTTGTTGGCGGGAAAACCGCTGACCCACTTGAGCGCGGCCACGTCGTCGTCGGCGAGGTACGCGGGCATGGCGTGGATGAACGCGTTGTCGCGCGGATGTACGCCCGGCTTGGGTGGCAGCTCCGCGCGCCCGGCTGCCATTGCGCGGTACGTGCGCTCGACGAGGTCGATCTGCTCAGCAATCGGTGGTAGCAGCGCCGAGACCTCGTCTCGGGTGAGGTAGCGGAGCTCGGGTTCAATCATCGGCCGGCACTGATTGCCATCGCGGAATGTAAGCCGGTCTAGCGGGTCAAGTGATGGATGAATGTCGGCTTGACGCGCATCTTGAGTCGCCGCTCTCCCTCGGTGCGCCACGGGTACACGTCCTCGCCGATGTACTTCTTGGCGAGCTTGTCGATCCCGGCCTCGGCCTCGTCACCCTCGATGTACTCGGTGATCTCGCCGCGGATCTCGACGTACTCGTAGGGATTGTTCGGGTCGGCGATCGCGAGCGTCAGGCGCGGGTCACGGCGGAGGTTCTTCTCCTTGCGGCGACCGATCGCAGTGTTGAGCACGATGTCGTCGCCCTCGATGTCGACCCACATCGGGTTGATCTGGGCTTGACCATCGGGATTAGCCGTCCCAAGCATCCAGAAGTTTGGCGCTTCGAGCATCTCGCGTACGACAGCTGTCATCTCGGGCATGGAGTCTCCTTGTGTTTGATTCGCCGGGTAGCGTACTCGTGTGGGCTTGCTGGACGGAGTACGTGTGCTCGCCTGCGAGGTGGGCCTCGCCGGGCCAATGTGCTCGCGGCTGCTCGGCGATCTCGGCGCGGACGTGATCAAGCTCGAGCGTCCCGGGCACGGGGACGTCACACGGGGCTGGGATACAGCGGCGAATGGGATCGCCAGCGGTTTCGTCTGGATGAACCGCGGCAAGAGGAGCGTCGCGCTCGACCTCCGCGACCCGGCGGTGCTCCCCGCGGTCGAGGCGCTGATCAGAGACAGCGACGTATTTCTGGTGAACTTCTCGCCCGGCTGGGCGGACTCGATGGGACTCGACGAGACGTCTGTGCGCGGGCTCCGCGAGGACATCGTCTACACGGAGATCAGCGGCTACGGCTCCGATGGCCCGTACGCCGACAAGAACGCGTACGACCTCGTCGTGCAGGGCGAGACCGGCCTGATCGCTTTGACCGGCACGCCCGAGGAACCGACGCGGATCTCCCTGCCTATCGTCGACATCGGCGCGGGGAGTAACGCGGCGATCGCAACGCTCGCGGCGCTCGTTCGCAAGACGGCGACCGGTGAGGGAGCGTCGGTCTCGGTCTCGATGTTCGACTCGATGATCGACTGGCTCGGCTACTACCCGCATTTCTGGTGGCACCGCGGCGAGGCCCCGACTCGTTGGGGACTCAGACACCCGCTGTTCGTGCCGTATGGGCCAAAGAAGGGCTCGGACAACCGCTACTTCAACCTCGCCGTGCTCTCGGCCGAGCACTGGCGCCTGTTCTGTAGCGACGTGATCGAGCGGCCTGACCTCCTCGACGACGCGCGGTACATAACGCTCGAGAGTCGCGCCGAGCATCGTGACGTGCTGGAGCCGGAGCTCGACCGCGTGTTTCTGACTCGCAGCACGGCGACGTGGGTCGAAGCACTCGAGGCAGCGGGGATTCCGTGCGGGCTCGTGCGCGAGTTCCCCGAGGTCATGGAGCACCCGCAACTCCTCCAGGGTGGCATGATCAGCCGGGTCGACTCGCCTGTTGGAGAGATCCCCGTGATCGGGAGCCCGATTCTCGTCGGCGGTGATCGGGCCGATCCCGGCGCGGTACCCGGCCTTGGCGAGCACACACGTGCGGTGCTCACCGAGCTCGGTGTCCCTGAGGATGTGCTCGAGGCCGTTCTGTAGGGGAGGGGGCACCGTGGTACGTTGCGCTCGTGGCTGCGTCGAGCCTCGAGTCGCCGGAGCTTTCGCTTCGCGCCATCGATAAGCAGGCGGGTGGAGAGAATTTCCCCGTCGCCTCGTTGCTCGCACCACGCGAGGCGCGGCCTCACCTTCGAGCGATCTACGGGTTCGCGCGGCTCGTCGACAACATCGGCGACGAGGCCGACGGGAACCGGCTCGAGCTACTCAACCAGCTGGAGCGAGAGCTCGATGCGGCCTACCGAGGGGCCGCGTCGACGCCAATCATGCAGCGCTTGCAGGCCACGATCGACGCCAAGGCCCTCCCGCGCGAACCGTTCCAGCGTTTGATCGAGGCGAATCGCATCGACCAGCGACGGGATGCCTACGAGACGTGGGAGGACGTCCGCTCGTACTGCATGCACTCGGCCGATCCGGTCGGTCGGCTCGTGCTCGGCATCTACGACAGGCTGGCCGAGCCCGAGCTGGTCTCGATGTCGGACAGCGTCTGCACAGGCCTCCAGCTGGTGAACTTCATGCAGGACCCGCCTCGCGATCTGGCGCTCGGTCGCGTCTACCTCCCGTTGGAGGATCTCCGGACGTTCAAGGTTCGCCGTCGTGAGCTTGCAGGTCCGACGACCGACCGCTTCCGCTCGCTAATGAGCTTCGAGGCGGAGCGGGCCGCCGACCTGCTCGAGCCTGGCATCGAGCTGGGGCGGGAGCTGCGCGGCCGTATCGGAGCGTCCGTGGCTCTGTTCGCACGCGGCGGACTCGCGGCTATCGACGCGCTACAGCGAGCCGACTGGGACGTCTTCAGCCAACGCCCCTCGCCGAGCAAGTGGACGTTCGCGCGCCTCACGATCCGACAACTCCTCAACCGGTGAACATACGGGCCCAGCGAGTCGACTGCCACCGATGAGAACGACCGACGCCTACGCGGAGTGCGCTGCGATTACCAAACGTGAAGCGCGGAACTTCTCGCTTGGAATCAGACTCCTACCGCCGCCGAAGCGAGAGGCGCTCACCGCGCTGTACGCGTTCGCTCGACGCGTGGACGACATCGCCGACAGCGACGAGCCGTCCGGGGTGCGCCGGGCACGCCTCGAGGAGTGTGAGACATCGCTTGCCGACCTGCCACGCGCGCCACTCGATGACCCGGTCCTGACGGCGCTCGGCGACGCGATGGTGCGGTACCCGATCCCGAAGCGTGCGCTGGTGGAGCTGCTCGAGGGAGCGATGTGGGACGCTGAGCGCTCGAGCTACGACACCTGGGCCGATCTCCGCGAGTACTGCCTGCGCGTCGCCGGCACGATCGGCGTGGCGTGTACCGCCGTCTACGGGCCGACTGACCTCGAGCGGGCCATTCCGCTGGCCGAGACGCTCGGCGTCGCTCTACAGCAGATCAACATCATGCGCGATGTCGCCGAGGATTACGCGCTCGGCCGAGTGTATCTCCCTCAGGACGAGCTCGCACGGTTCGGGGTGACGCCGGCGCAGATCGCCGACGGCGTCGTCGACGACAACTGGCGGGCGCTAATGGACCTGCAGGCACGCCGGGCCCGCGCCCATCTCGTAACCGGTTTCGGGTTGCTCGACCTCCTCGATCGGCGTTCCAGCCTTTGCGTGCGCGCGCTCGCCGGCGTCTACGTCGAGCTGCTCGCTGAGATCGAGCGCGTGGGCTTCGACGTATTCTCGGCCCGTCGGAGCCCGTCGAAAGCATCCAAGCTCAAGGTGGCGGGAACAGGCGTCGTTGACGTGCTGCGCCGATCGGGCGCTGACGCCGCGGCTGCGCGTCACGTTCGCCCGGCTACGGACTAGCGACGCTTGACGCTCAACGTTGCGCGCATGCCGCGTGCCGCCGCTACGCTCTCCTCGGCGCTTTCGGCGTCAGTCACGAGCGTAGTAGAACGGGCGGTTGGATGAGACCATTGCGAACCGTGATCGTCGGCGGCGGTCTCGCCGGGCTGGCGGCGTCCTTGGAGCTCGTCGATGCGGGGGCTGGAGTCACGCTCGTCGAGTCTCGTCCGACACTCGGGGGCGCGGTCCAGACGCTGCCCGAGCGCGAGGGAGATCCGCCGCCCCCGCCGGACAACGGCCAGCACGTCGCGCTCGGTGCCTGCTCCGCGTACGTCGCGTTCGTCGAGCGCGTCGGGACAAGCAAGAGCCTCGCGCGCATGAGGCTCAACCTCCCGGTCGTGGACGCCGATCGTCGGGTCTCCGCGATCGGCCCCGGCGCGCTGGGGCTGCTCGGCTACTCGCATCTGTCCTGGCGGGAGCGCCTCCGGGTCGCGCGCGTCACTCAGCGTCTGGGTCGCCTCGAGCCCACCGAGCACGATCAGGTGAGCTTTGCCGAGCTGCTCGCCGATCTCGGCCAACGGCCAGGCGAGATCGATCGGTTCTGGGACGTCTTCATCCGGCCGGCGCTCAATCTTCCCTCGTGCGAGGCCAGTGCGGAGCTCGCGATCTTCACCGTGAAGACGGCCTTGCTCGGGTCCAGGGCGGCGAGCGATCTACTCCTGCCGATCGCCCCGCTTGGCGAGATGCACGGCGATGCAGCCGCACGCGAACTGCGCGCGGCCGGCGCGACACTTCTGACGGCGGCTCGCGCGACCGCGCTCTCGGAGGAGGGCGTCGAGCTCGTCGATGGAACGTCGCTGAGCGCTGACGCGATCATCGTTGCCACTCCGGCCGCTGAGTGTGCTGAGCTGCTCGGAGAGGACGTTCCAGCCCTCGAGGACTCTCCGATCGTGAGCGTCCACCTGTGGTTCGACCGCTCGATCATGGAACCGGCTCTCGCAGCGTTGCTCGACAGTCCTGCGCACTGGGTCTTCGACCGGGGCAGGCTCACGAGCCAGGAGCCGGAGCGAGGCCAGTACCTCACCGTTGTCTCGAGCGGCGTGCCTGACTTGATGGACGTCCGTGGGAAGGACATCGTGCAGCTCATCGCCGACGAGCTCACGAGTCGTTTCGGACCGGCCGAGCTCCTGTGGTCGAGAGTCAGTCGCGAGCCTCGTGCGACGTTCGCCGGACGGCCGGGCAGCGGCGCGCTTCGGGCCGGTGCTCAGACGCGATATCCGAACGTGTTTCGGGCAGGGACCTGGACGGCCACCGGCTGGCCCGCCACAATGGAAGGTGCCGTGAGGAGTGGGACAAGGGCAGCGCGTCTGGCGCTCGAGCTCGACACCGCAGGAACCCCGACTGGGGCGGCAGCGTCATGAGCATTGGAGTGGCCGGCGAGGTCACGCGGACTCGGACCGGCGACCGCGTCGGCACGCCTCGAACGCTCGACGACGTGCTGGACAGGGGCACCAAGCGGCTGCGCGAGCTCCAGTGCCCAGGCGGTTGGTGGGCGGGCGAGCTCGAATCCAATGTGACGATCACCGCTCAACATCTCTTCTTCCTCGAATTCCTCCAGCTTCGAGACGATGAGACGACGGCCGGCGTTCGGGCCGAGCTGCTCGCGCGTCAGCGAGCCGACGGTCTATGGGCGATCTACGAGGGTGGCGAGCCCGACTTGAACGCTACTGTCGAGGCGTACACCGCGCTGCGCCTCGCCGGCCTGGGCTCCGATGCACCCGAGCTCGCTCGAGCGCAGGCGTTCTGCCTTGAGCGTGGCGGCATCGGAGCGACGAGGACCTTCACGCGGATCTGGCTCTCGCTGCTCGGACTGTGGTCCTGGGACGACGTGCCACAGCTTCCCGTTGAGCTCTCGCTGCTTCCACCCACCGCGCCTGTGTCGCTGTACACCTTTGCGTGCTGGGCGCGACAGACGATCATGCCGCTTGCCGTCGTGATGCACTACCGGCCCGTGAGGCCCGTGGCCGACAAGCGTGCCGCTCGCGAGCTCGACCTCGGCGTCAGGGAGACAGCTCGTCGGGGAATCTGGGATGACGTCGACCGTTTCATGCGCCGATACGCGCGCGTGTCGATCAAGCCTGGACGGGAGCGTGCACTCGCCGTTGCCGAGCGGTGGATCATCGACCGCCAGGAGCTCGACGGGTCGTGGGGCGGCATCCAACCACCGTGGGTCTGGTCGGTCATCGCGCTCGTCTGTCGCGGCCACGGACCTGAGTCGCCGTACGTGCAAAAGGGCCTGAAGGGGTGGCAGCGCTTCCTGCTCGACGAGTCTGATCGACGCCGACCCGAAGCGTGTCAGTCGCCGATCTGGGACACGGCGCTCGCCGTGCTCGGCCTGCGTGCTGCCGGCGTGCCCGCCGGCGACCCGGCGCTTGAGCGGGCCGGCAAATGGCTGCTCGCCGAGGAGGTTCGTGCGCGCGGTGACTGGGCTCTGCGTCTGCCCGGCGCGCCGGCGGGTGGCTGGGCGTTCGAGTACGACAACGATCTCTACCCGGACGTCGATGATGCGGCGGTGGTTGCACTCGCTCTCGAAGAGCTCGAGCTCGGCGAGCCGGCCGTAAGGCGCGCGTGCGACTGGATCGTCGCGATGCAGAGTGCGAACGGCGGCTGGGCCGCTTTCGATGTCGACAACGACGCCGAGTGGCTCTACGAGATTCCGTTCTGCGACTTCGGCGCTGTGATCGACCCGCCGAGCGTCGATGTCGCGGCACACGCGGTCGAACTCCTCGCCGGAAGGTCGGAGTATCAGGCGGCCGTCGACCGGGGCGTCGGCTACCTGCTCGCGGAGCAGGAGCAGGACGGCTCGTGGTTCGGACGCTGGGGCGTCAACTACGTGTACGGGCTTGGCGCGGCGTTGCCGGCCCTCGAGGCCGCCGGCTACGACCGCCATGATCCCGCGGTACAGCACGCCGTCGATTGGCTCGCGTCCCGACAGAACCCAGATGGCGGCTTCGGTGAGGATTGCCGCTCGTACGATCCGGGCGCGGCCGGCGAGGACTGGCGAGGGCGGGGCATGTCGACGCCGTCACAGACGGCCTGGGCGCTGATGGCGCTTGTGGCAGCAGGTGCCGCGGAGACGGAGATCGCCGCGCGTGCGGCCGACTGGCTTAGTGCCTCGCAGCGTGACGACGGAGACTGGGATGAGGCGCCGTTCACGGGCACGGGATTTCCGCGCGACTTCATGATCCGCTATCACCTCTACCGCATCGTGTGGCCCATGATCGCCCTCGGTCGGTACCGCGTTGCGTTGGCATCTGAGTGAGCTCGTCGGAGCTCGACCGTGAGTGAGTTGGTGGCGAGGCGCGACGACGGATGAGGGCGTACGTGACGGGTGCCAGCGGGTTCGTAGGTGCACATGTCGCACGAGAACTCGCAGACCGTGGTGTCGACGTTCGCACCGATCGAGTCGATCTCCGGGACGCGGGAGCGATCGCCAACGCTGTCGCGGGCTGCGACGCTGTGTTCCACGTAGCCGCTCTTTACAG
>JAUVPB010000251.1 GCA_030598925.1 Actinomycetes bacterium | reverse complement strand
TCGGCAGGACAGGCTCTCCAGGCGGTTCGCGATGCGCTCGAGCTAGAGGCCGCGGGCGCATCCCTGCTCGTCCTCGAGGCCGTGCCGTCAGTCGTCGCCGAACGCATCACGAACGCGCTCTCGATTCCGACGATCGGAATCGGAGCCGGTGCCCTGTGCAGTGGGCAGGTGCTCGTCTACCACGACGCGGTCGGGCTGACCGAAGGCCCGCGTCCGCGGTTCGTCCGGCGATACGGAACGGCGGGCGAGGACATCACGCGTGCGCTCGCCATGTTCACGGCGGAGGTGAAGAGCGGCGCCTACCCGCAGCCGGAGCACGAGTATGCGATGCCTACCGACGAGCTCGACCGTTTCGAAGCGGCCGAGCATCTTCACGCCCGCTAGCGCATCTCAACAGGAAGAGCAATGGCGCACGACTATGACCTCGTGATCGTTGGACTGGGCTCCGGCGGTCTCACTGCCGCGAAGTTCGCGACCACGCTCGGGCTGCGGGTTGCGGCCGTAGAACGGGACCGCATCGGAGGGGATTGCCTCTGGACAGGGTGCGTGCCGAGCAAATCGTTGCTCGCCTCGGCCAAGATCGCCCAGCACATGCGGGCTGCCGCCGACTATGGCATCACCCCGGTTGAGCCTTCGGTCGACCTCCCCGCTGTGTGGCGACGCATCAGACGGATTCAGAGCGAGATCGGCAAGGGAGAGGACAGCGCCGAGTACGTCGAAGGGCTCGGCGTCGAGCTGATCCTGGAGCACGCAGAGCTGTTGGGCCCCCACGCCGTACGAGCCGGTTCGCGCGAGCTCGACGCGAAGTTCATCCTCCTTTGCACCGGAAGCCGCCCGGCCGTACCCCCGATTCCCGGGCTGGCCGATGCCGGGTACCTGACGAGCGAGACGATCTGGGAGCTCGAGGACATACCCAGCAGCTTCGTGATCGTCGGCGGCGGCCCAATCGCCGTCGAGCTCGCGCAGGCGCTCAATCGGCTCGGAACCGACGTGCAGCTCATCGAGATGCTGCCGCGTTGCCTAGCACGCGAGGAGCCCGACCTCTCGAGCGCGCTCGCGCACGTGCTCGAGCGTGAGGGCGTGCGGATAGCGGTCGACGCGCGGGGCGACTCAGTTCGACGCGACGGCGCCTTGAAGATCGTGTCGGGCATGGTGGGAGACGAACCGGCCGAATGGAGCGCCGAGGAGATCATCGTCGCGGCCGGGAGGGCACCCAACGTCGCTGGCCTTAAGCTCGACGAGCTCGGCATCGAGCACAACGGCGCTGGCATCGTCATCGACGGGCGTGGGCGGACGAGCGTGCGCTCCGTCTACGCGACCGGAGACGTCGCGGGCGGGTTTCAGTTCACGCACTGGGCGGGCTATACCAGCGCACTCGCTGTCCGCGACATGTTCTTTCCGGGCAAGGCGACGTACACCGACGTCGTGCCGTGGTGCACGTTCACCGACCCCGAGCTCGCGAGGGTCGGGTTGACCGAGGCCGAGGCCGTAGAACGTCATGGCGCCGACGTCGTACGCGTCGACCGCGTGGGACTTGACGAGTCCGACCGGGCGCGGGCGGACGGAGCGACTGACGGGTCGATCATCGCCGTGTCGGTGAAAGACAAGCTCGTGGGCGCCCACATCCTCGCGCCGGGGGCGGGCGAGCTGATCCAGAAGCTGAGCCAGGCCGTCCACGAGGAGCGCTCGCTCGCGACGTTCGCCGAGTTCGTTGATGTCTACCCTACGATCTCGACTTCGATCAACTTGCTCGGAGCGGCCAGACGCTACGAGCAGGCGAAGAAATGGACGTGGCTGATCCGCCGGTGAGCGAGCGGCGTGCGACACCGAGCGGCGAAATCGCCCCTGCGCCCATCAGCCGCGAGCCCCGAGCCTCGAGCCGTCTAGGCTTCCGGCGATCCGCATTCGAACTGGAGGAACGATGAATCTCGGAGAGCGCCCTGCCCTGATCGTGATCGACATGCAGAATGGCTTCTGCAGCCCGGATGGCTTCATGGCGAGGATCGGACTCGCGTACGAACCGAGTGCCGAGGTCATTGGCCCTATCAGCCGTCTGCGCGCGTCAGCCCGCAAGGCTGAGATTCCGATCTACTTCACGCGTTACTCACTGAACGAGGACTACTCGGACGGCGGCCTCCTGATGGAGTTCTTCCCAGCGATCGACGGCACCGGCGGGCTAGTGCGAGGCTCCTGGGATGCGGCCGTCGTGGAGGAGCTCACGCCTGCGGACGGGGAGGTAGTGCTCGACAAGACGCGCTACTCAGCCTTCTACGACACCGACCTCGAGGAGCGCCTGGCGGCCGAGGGGGTCGACTCGCTCATCGTGTGTGGCGTTACAACCAACATCTGCGTCGAGAGCACCGTGCGCGATGCGTTCTTCCGCGACATCCGCCCGATCGTGCCGGAGGACGGCACGGCAGCCGTGACGCCAGAGCTGCACGAGGGCGCCCTCGAGGACTTCCGGTACGGCTTCGGACAAGTCGTCAGCATCGCCGAGATCGAGGCTGCGCTCGAGCAGACAGCGACGAGCTCAGCCTGACCCGCTCGACTCAGACGACGACGAAGATCGCGGAGACGCAGAGCAGCGCTAGCGCTCCGAGCATGACCGTGCCAACGGCTCGTAGCCACGTCCAGTCGTACGTCGTGCGGATTCCGTAGAGCAGCAGGACGAACGCCCACAGAACGCAAAGCCCGGCCAAGATCGTGAAGACCCGTTCGCCGGCTGACTCTGCGGTGCGACTCTCGAATACATCCGAGCCGAAGATCACGAGCCGCAATGGCCAGAGAAGTAGTGATAGGGCGATCGGCGCGGCCGCAAACGCCACGACGTGCCGTGCGCGCTGATAGGTCGGCTTGACCTGTTTCTTCGTGGTCGCCCCGCGGGCGCCGAAGTAGATGGCGAGACCACCGAGCCAGTAACTGACTGCGCCGTAGATGATGCCGCCGATCACCGCCCAGACGAAGATCAGGGCACCATCGAGCTCGGGGTTGTCGAGCAGACTTCCGGCCGCGCTCGTCGACAGCACCGCGGCAACGCCCGCGAGCAGCACGAGGAGCAGGACCGGCTCCTGGCGAGCAGCTTGCGCGGCGTCCGACTCGTCTCTGAGAGCCGTGAAGACGGCCCGCGGCGCCATGATGGCGAGCGGGACCCGCAACCACCACTCCCGGTGCAGCCTTCGCACCTCTTCGTCGGTCAGCGGCTCCGGCTCGGGCTTTCGATGCTCGCGCCCGCGGGTGCTGGTCGGAGCGTCGCTGGCCAGACGTCGCTTGGCCTTGGGACGCTCCGCGCGCGTCGAGTCTGCCGAGTCGGACACGTCGTCGCCCATTCAGGCAGCAGCAGCGGCGCGGCTGGGAAGCAGCTCACGCAGATACTGACCCGTGTAGCTCCCCTCCACGCTGGCGACGTCTTCCGGCGTACCCGCGGCAACGAGGTGTCCGCCGCCCTCGCCGCCCTCCGGCCCCAGGTCGACGATCCAGTCGGCCTGTTTGATCACATCGAGGTTGTGCTCGATCACGACGACGGTGTTCCCCGCGTCGACCAGCCGCTGCAAGACTTCGAGGAGCTTCTCGATATCGGCGAAGTGAAGTCCTGTGGTGGGCTCGTCGAGGATGTAAAGCGTGCGTCCGGTCGCCACCTTCGCGAGCTCGGACGCGAGCTTCACACGTTGTGCTTCGCCGCCCGACAGCGTGGTGGCGGGCTGTCCTAACTCGACGTACTCGAGCCCCACATCGTTGAGGGTCTGGAGCCGGCGCCGAATCTTGGGAATCTTGCTGAAGAACTCGAGCGCCTCCTCAACCGGCATCGACAGAACGTCGGCGA
>JAUVPB010000051.1 GCA_030598925.1 Actinomycetes bacterium | reverse complement strand
GATGACTCGCCATCGGCAAGAGCCGCGACGCGCGTTCCCCCGCTATCGACGGCGAGGACACGCGTTGAGGCAATGCCCGGGGCGCGCGTCTCGTCACCGGTGACGAGGTCGACGATCGTCAGCGCATCCGCCCCCGCCGCGTAGAGCTGGCGGCCAGCGAGGGCGAACGCCGAGGCCGCGCCCTCCCAGATCGTCGCAGCGCCGTTGCTCGATACGCGCACGATGGCGTGGCTGCCGTCCTGGACCTCGGCCTCCCCGGCACCGTCGTGCATCGCCACTACGAGATCGCGAGCGTCGCGGTCCGTGCACCAGACGCGGACCGGGTTGGCGTCACGCGGAACAGGGAGCTCGGAGGGCTCGGGAGCCCCCTGGGGCTCCAGCCGTCGCTCGAACACGCGCCACGATGCCTCGCCTGGTGCTCGAGCTAGCTCGAGCGTCTTCTTCCCTTCCGGGCAAACAGCGATCGAGCGCACCACCGCGCCGTGCTCGTCGAGCCGTTCGAGGGCGGCGATCCGACCGTCGAACACGATTCGATATGTGCCACTGTCACCGGCCCCGAGCGTGCCGATGGTGCGTTCGACCCCGTCGTCCGCCTGACTGGCGTGTGAGAGCTCCGATGCACAACATGCGACCAGGCCCGCTATGACGCTCGCGACCGCGAGGGGGCGCCGAAGCGCCCTCGGGGGGCGCGCAGGCAAGAACCGCGTCATCAGAGCGCCGCCACCGGGCTAGGCTAGCAACGCTCTGCTCGACTTCTTCCGCTCACCGCCGAGGTTGACGGCGCACTCACCGGGCGACTACTCTGTTGGTGATGTCGCCAGAGGTACAGACGTGGTGGAACCAGCGCACCGAGTGGTGCGAGGCCACCGCCTGACCAAGCGCGGCAACACGCCTCCCGCATCGCTCGAGACCTCCGGAGACCCGGAGGTCTTTGTGTGTTCGGAGGACATACGGAGCCCATGTTCGCTGTGACAACCATGCCCAACCAGATCTCCGCTGACCTCATAACGCCACTCGGCGCATACCTGCGCATCCGCGACGGGCGGCCTAGCTTCCTGCTCGAGTCCGTCGACCAGGGAAGGCTCGGACGTTTCAGCTTTCTCGGCTCGGGCGAACGCGTCGTGGATCTCGCGGCCGCTGAGCAGGCCGTCGCGAACAACACACCGGTGGTCGGCTACCTCGGCTATGACCACGTCGCACGCCTCGAATCCACCGTTCCGCTCCCGGACACTGGCCGAGACATGTCAGAGAGCGCGTTCATCGTCGCGGACACTCTCATCCGCTTCGACCATCTCCGCGGAGTTGCCGAGGTGATCGCGGGAGACACGCCCGAGATCGCGACGCGGCTGGCTGCGCCGCTCGTCGAGCCGGCGGCGCGCAGCGACGCCCGGCCCGGCGAGACGCAGCGGTTCCCTGATCAGGCGACGTACGAGGATGGTGTGCGGCAGGCGCAGGAGCACATCCGCGACGGCGACGCCTTCCAGGTCGTACTGTCACAACGAGCAGTACGCCCAACGCCCGCCACCGCGATCGGCCTGTATCGAGCGCTCCGCCGCGTGAACCCCTCTCCCTACCTCTTCCTGCTCGACTTCGACGACCTGTCGCTCATCGGCTCGTCACCCGAGACGATGGTGAAGCTCGAGGGCTCACGCGCCTCGCTCAACCCGATCGCCGGCACGGCTCGACCGGAACCGGGTGCCGAGGAGCGACTGCTCGCCTCCGAGAAGGATCGAGCGGAGCACGTGATGCTCGTTGACCTCGGCCGCAACGACCTGTCTCGTGTCTGTGAAGCTGGAACAGTGCACGTCGACCGCTACCTCGAGGTCGAGCACTACTCACACGTGATCCACCTCGTCTCGGAGGTCAGCGGCGTACTCAAGCAGGGAATGAGCGGCTTCGACCTGCTACGCGCCACGTTTCCGGCAGGCACCGTGTCCGGCGCACCGAAGGTGAGAGCGATGCAGCTGATCTCCGAGCTCGAGGGCTTCAGACGCGGGCCCTATGCCGGTGCGGTCGGCTACGGCCTCCCGAACGGAGACCTCGATACCTGCATCGGTCTACGCACGATCTTTCTCGCGGATGGCATTGCTCACCTGCAGGCCGGCGCCGGCATTGTCGCCGATTCCGATCCGACCGCCGAACACGAGGAATGCCTGAGCAAGCTCGCGGCCCTCGAACGCGCAATCGAGCTCGTGGAGACCTCGTGAACGTTCTCCTCATCGACAACTACGACTCGTTTACGTACAACCTCGCCCACATGCTCGAGGAGCTTGGCGCGACGGTAACCGTTATCCGAAACGACGCGATCGATGCCGACGAGGCTGAAGAGCGCGCCCCGTCTCACCTTGTGATCTCGCCCGGCCCGGGTCGCCCGCCCGAGTCGGGCAACACGCTCGCCATCGTCGCGCGGCTGGCGCCGACGACGCCGACGCTGGGCGTCTGCCTCGGGCACCAGGCGATCGTCGAAACCTACGGTGGAGCGATCGGCCCGGCCAGGACGCTGATGCACGGGAAGACGAGCGAGATCGAGCACGATGGAGCGGGCGTGTTCACGGGGCTTCCGACGCCGCTGGAGGCCGGGCGCTACCACTCGCTCGCGGCGACGACCGTGCCGTCAGCGTTGGAGGTCGTCGCCCGCACGTCCGACGGCGAGGTCATGGCCGTTCGCCACCGTACCGACCCCGTGGTCGGGATCCAGTTCCACCCGGAGTCCGTTCTGACGCCCAGCGGGCCGGACCTGTGCCGGAACTTCCTGGACGGCCGCAGATGATCGAAACCGCCATCGGGCGGCTCACGAGCGGCGAGACGCTCGAGCGGAACGCCGCGCGAACGACCATGGATGCGATCATGTCCGGCCGGGCCTCACCTGTGGAGATCTCGGCCGTGCTCGTCGCTCTCCGCATGAGAGGCGAGACACCGGAGGAGCTCGCGGGGTTCGCCGAAGGGATGCGCGCTCACGTTCTACCTGTGCACGCTACGAAGACCAACCTTGTCGACACGGCGGGGACGGGTGGTGACGGAGCCGCGACGTTCAACATCTCGACGACGGCCGCACTCGTCGCAGCGGCCGCCGGCGCGGCGGTTGCGAAGCACGGGAATCGCGCGGTCTCATCTGCGTCAGGCTCGGCCGATGTCCTCGAGGCGCTTGGGTTCGAGGTGGAGTTGCCGGCTGAGCGGGTAGCTGCATCGATCGACGAGCTGGGGTTCGGGTTCATGTTCGCGCCGCTCCATCATCCGGCGATGAAGCATGCGGCGCCTGTCAGGCGTGAGCTGGGCATCCGGACGGTGTTCAACCTGCTCGGTCCCCTCACCAACCCGGCGGGCGCGCGACGGCAAGTTATCGGCGTTTACGAACCTGCACTGGTTCCACTAATGGGTGCCGTGCTTGGTGAGCTCGGGGTCGAGCGTGCACTCGTCGTACACGGCGCGGGCGGCATCGACGAGCTGACGACACTCGGCCGGAACAGCGCGTGCCTGGTCGAAGGCGACGACGTGCGCTCGCTCGATATCGACCCGGCCACCCTCGGGTTCCCAGCCGGAACGCTTGAATCACTCCGAGGTGGCACCGCAGTGACCAACGCCGACCGTACGCGCGCCATCCTCGGCGGCGAACCAGGTGGAGCACGAGACACGGTCGTGCTTAACGCGGCCGCCGCCCTCTACGCGGCCGGCGTGACTGCGAGCCTCGCGGACGGCTGTGATGCTGCCAGCAGCGCCATCGATGATGGGCGCGCCTCGCGGCGCCTCGCAGAACTCATCGCGTTCTCGCGAGCCAGCGTCGACGACGAAACGACGACAGCAGCCACATCATCTGGCGGTGGGACCTGATGGGCAGATTCCGAGACGCACTCGCGACGCCCGGGCTCGCTGGCATCGCCGAGGTGAAGAGGCGATCGCCCTCGATGGGCGACCTGCGGCCGGAGGCAGATCCGGCCGCGATCGCCAAAGGCTACGCGCGGGCTGGCGCCGCGGCCGTGTCGATTCTGGTCGACGCGGAGCGGTTTGGCGGTAGCTGGGACGATCTTCGAGCAGCGCGCGCGTCAACCGACGTTCCCCTGCTCGCAAAGGGCTTCTTCAAGACGAGCGACGACGTCGAGACCGCGCGAGCCGCGGGTGCGGATGCGATTCTCCTGTTGCTCCGGGACCTCGACGACACAACGACGGAGCGGCTCATGAAGGAGGCGGCCGCTGCCGGTCTCGACGCCTTCGTCGAAGCCCACGACGCTGAGGAGGCTCGGCGCGCGCTGTCGCTCGCCGCTGACCCGATCGGCATCAACGCACGCGATCTAACGACGTTCGAGGTCAACCGCGCCGCTCAACTCGACCTCGTCGCGGAAACGCGCACCCGCGCCCCCGAGACGATCATCGTGGCCGAGAGCGGCATCTGGAGCAGGGCCCAGGGAGCGGCGGCCGAGCTTGCGGGTGCCGATGCCGTGCTGGTTGGTTCCTCACTGATGAAGGCTCCCGACCCGGCCGCGATGCTCGCCGAGATCCTCTCCCGCCCGCTTGTGAAAATCTGCGGCTTGACGCGGACCGAGGACGTCGCTGCCGCCGCGGACGCCGGCGCCGACCTCGCGGGCTTTATCCTGGCCGAAACCCCACGTCGCGCTCATGCCGTGCTCCCTGTACCTGACACGATGCTCTCCGTCGCCGTCCGCGTCGGCGAAGCGACGCCGCACGACGCAGATCTGCTCCAGCTCCACGAGCTCGAGAACGGTCACCGCAGCCGCGACGCTCGCTTGCTCTTGCGCGATCGCACGGTCGCCCGGGTGCGCGACCTCCCCTGGCTCGAAGAGGACGCCGAGCACTGGCAGAGAGTTGCCGCGGCAAGCCAGCACGAGCGGACCATTCTCGCGGGCGCACTCGACCCGGTGAACGTGGGACAGGCCATCGACACGGTCAGGCCATGGGCCGTAGACGTCGCGCGCGGGGTCGAGTCAGAACCAGGGATCAAAGATCATCAGCTCGTACACGACTTCGTGCGGGCTGTACGGGATCGATCGAGGGAGCGCCAGTGAGCCCACCGACGCCTACTCACACGGCAGACGCAGGCTCGTACGGGCCGTACGGCGGACGCTACGTTCCGGAAACGCTGATTCCTGCGCTCGACGAGCTGGTTGCAGGCTGGCACGAGGTGCGGGAGGACGACGCGTTCTGGGCGGACTACCGAGCGCTGACCGAGAACTACGCGGGCCGCCCCACTCCGCTCACCTTGGTCGAACGGTTTGCTCCCGGACGGCGTGTCTATCTGAAGCGCGAGGACCTGCTTCACACCGGTGCGCACAAGCTCAACAACGCGATCGGTCAAGCTCTCCTCGCCAGGCGGCTTGGCAAGAAACGAGTGGTAGCCGAGACCGGTGCCGGACAGCACGGCGTCGCCACGGCGACCGTGTGCGCTCGCTTCGGGCTCGAGTGTGTGGTCTTCATGGGCGCCGAAGACATGCGCCGCCAGGAGCCAAACGTCCAGCGCATGCGGCTCCTCGGCGCCGAGGTCGAGCAGGTCGAGCTCGGCACAAAGACGCTGAAAGAGGCGACAAGCGAGGCCATCCGCGATTGGATCACGAATGTCGAGACGACGTACTACCTGATCGGCTCTGTGGTCGGCCCCGAGCCGTATCCGGAGATCGTGCGGACCTTTCAGCGGGTGATCGGCGACGAGTCTCGGGCCCAGATCCTCGAGGCAGAACAGCGCCTGCCGGACGCTGTGATCGCGTGCGTCGGCGGCGGCTCGAATGCGATCGGGATCTTCTCCAGCTTCATCGAGGACGAGGGCGTCCAGCTGATCGGGGTCGAAGCCGCGGACGCTGCATCGCTCCAGCAAGGACGACCTGCCGTGCTCCACGGGTCCCGATCTGCGGTTCTCGCAGACGAGTGGGGGCAGATACTCGACGCCCACTCCATCTCAGCCGGCCTGGACTACCCAGGTGTCGGGCCCGAGCACGCCTGGCTGCGCGACTCGGGCCGCGCCCGCTACCTCCCCTGCACCGACGCCGAGGCTCTCGAAATGTTCGAGAAGCTTGCCCGGAGGGAGGGCATCATTCCTGCCCTGGAGTCGTCCCATGCCCTAGCCCGCGTCGACGACACGGAGGGAGACCTCATCCTCGTGTGCCTCTCCGGACGTGGCGACAAGGACCTCGCGGAGGCGTTGCGAGCCATGGGCGAGGCATGAGCGGACCCGACTCCGCGAAGACGCTCGCGATCTACCTCATGGCGGGGAGCGAAGCGCCCGAGCTCGCTGCGGCCGCCGTGGCGGGAGGCGCCGACCTGATCGAGCTCGGCTTCCCGTTCTCCGACCCCCTGGCCGACGGACCGGTCGTCCGGCAGGCGGCCGAGGCGGCGCTGGCGGCGGGCATGACAACAGCCGCCTGCCTCGACTGTCTCAAGCAAGTCAGGGAAGCCGTCGACGTACCTCTCGTTCCGATGACGTACGCAGCGCTGTTTGAAGCCTACGGTTGGGAGAGGCTCGAGGCGGACATCCACGACGCCGGTGCGAGCAGCCTGATCGTGGCCGACGTGCCCGTAGACGTGCGTCCGGAGCTCCGACGCGTACAGCTCGTGGCACCGACGTCGACGAACGATCGCATCAGGCTGGCAGGCGAGACCACAGATGGCTGGCTCTACCTGGTCACCCTCGCCGGCACGACCGGGGTTCGCTCCGACATCGCCCCCGCATTCGCCGGCCTGGTCGAGAAGGCGCGACGCCTCTACGCCGGCCCGCTGTACGCAGGCTTCGGGATCTCGACGCCCGAACAGGCGCAGTCGGCGGGGGCGCTCGCCGATGGCGTCATCGTCGGGTCGCGCGCTCTACTTGTCGCCAAGAACGGGCCAGGTGCGCTGCACGAGTACGTCGCGAGTCTGCGCGCCGCCCTCGACGCTTGAGCACGCTCGATCCCAGCCGGACGGTTCGCGAGCTGAAGGAGCTCCGTGCACTTACGGCAACGGCCGAAGGAGCTCAACGCTTGGCTTGGACGGACACGTGGGCCGAGGCCCGCGAGTGGTACGCGAGCCTGGTACAAGAGCTTCCCGTTGTTGTCGAGCGCGACGAAGCCGGCAACATCTGGACGACGCTGCCAGGCGAACAACCCGAAGCCGTCATCGTCGGCGGACACCTCGACTCGGTGCCTGGCGGCGGCTGGCTCGACGGCTCTCTCAACCTTCTCGCCGGTCTCGAGTCGCTTCGACGGCTTGCGTCGCTCGGCACTCCCCCGCTGACGGTGCGACTCGTCGACTGGGCAGATGAGGAAGGAGCCCGCTTCGGCAGGAGCCTGATCGGGTCCAGCGCGTGCTCGGGAAACTTCGATCCCGACGAGCTGAGAGACATGACTGATAGAGACGGGACGCGCCTTGAGGACGCGCTCGCCGCGCACGGCGTCGCCATCGACCGCGCTCGCGCTGCCCGCAACCAGCTGGATACGGCGGTTGCTTCGCTCGAGCTTCATATCGAACAGGGGCCGGTGCTCGAGCGCCTCGGGTTGCCGCTTGCTGCTGTGGTCGGTACCACTGGTATCGAGCGTCACCGCGTGTGCTTCCGCGGCCAGTCCGCGCACGCCGGCTCAACCCCCATGGAGGATCGAAGAGACCCAACGGCGGCTGCAGCGCGGTTCCTTCTCGCCATTCGAGACATCGCCCGCCGCGGCGGCGGGGTCGGAACCGTGGGCCGCGTCGTGACCGAGCCGGGCATCGTGACTGCCGTCGCAGGTAGATGCACCGTCGAGGTCGACCAGCGCCACGTGAATGCGGAACCCCTCGCTGCGATGCATGAAGAGGCTCGGCGGGCGAGTCAGGAGCTCGCGACCGAGGAGAGAGTCGACGTCGAGTGGGAGGAGATTCTCCGCCTCGCACCGACGAAGTTCGACTCCGAGCTCGTCGCTCTGTGCGACAAGGCGATCAAGGAAGTCGCGGGCCGGTCGCATCGCATGCCGAGCGGCCCGGGGCACGACGCAATCGAGACGGCGCGAGCCGGCATTCCAACCGCCATGATGTTCGTTCAGAGCCTCCGCGGCCTCTCGCATGCCAAGGAGGAGGACACGCGCGAGGAAGACATCGAGCTCTCCGTACGCGCACTTGACCGCTTGATCGACCTGACCATTGACTGGGCGCTCGCCGCGAGAGCGGGCGACACGAGCCGCAGCTAGACGCTGCACACGACAGAGAGGCAAACACATGAGCAGCGACGTTCAGCACTTCGTCGGAGGAGACAGCGTGGTTGGCGAGGGCGGCCGTGAGGGCGACGTTTTCAACCCAGCGACCGGCGAGATCCGAGCTCAGTGCGCCTACGCCTCTGCCGAGGACATCGACGACGTCGCTCGAGTGGCCACGCTAGCCGGAAAGGCTTGGGCGAAGACGTCGATCGCGAAACGACTCGAGATCGTCTTCAACTTCCGCAACGAGTTCATCGCAGCGCGGGACGACTTGGCCGAGCTGATCGGCCTCGAGCACGGCAAGACATTGAGCGACGCACGTGGCGAGCTCCAGCGGGCGGTCGAGGCGATCGAGTTCGCATGCTCGATGCCGCATCTCACCAAGGGCGAGTACTCGCTCAACATCGGCGGCGAGATCGACAACTTCTCGGTCCAGCAGCCCCTCGGCGTCGTCGCCTGCATCTCACCGTTCAACTTCCCCGCGATGGTCCCGATCATGATGTCCACGATGGCGGTCGCGGTTGGCAACGCGGTCGTTCTCAAGCCTTCCGAGCGCGTGCCGTCTGCGGCCGTCGAGCTGGGCCGGATCTGGCAGAAAGCGGGCCTGCCGGATGGCGTCTTCAACGTCGCGCACGGCGACAAGGAAGCTGTCGACGCTCTTCTCACGCACCCGGGCATCGCGGCAGTGAGCTTCGTCGGTTCGACGAAGGTCGCCGAGTACGTCTACGAGGAGGGCTGTCGCCACGGCAAGCGCGTCATGGCCTTCGGCGGCGGGAAGAACCACATGATCGTCCTTCCGGACGCGGATCTGGACCTCGTCGCTGACCACTTCATCGGTGCCGGCTATGGATCAGCCGCGCAGCGATGCATGGCGATCTCCGTCGCTGTCCCGGTCGGCGAACAGACGGCAGACGCCCTGGTCGAGCGTCTCGTGCCCCGCGTCGAAGCGCTACAGATCGGCCCCTACGACGACGAGAGCGCCGACTTCGGACCGCTCATCACGAGTCAGTCCAAGCAAACGGTCGAGCGGTTTATCGACGAGTCGGTCTCCGACGGCGCCGAGCTCCGGGTCGACGGTCGCGGCTTGGAGCTCAGTGGCTACGAGAACGGGTTCTTTGTCGGCGGCACGCTCGTCGATCACGTCCATCCCAACATGAGCTTCTACAGAGAAGAGGTGTTCGGTCCCGCACGAGGCATCGTCCGAGCGTCCGATGTCGACGAGGCGATCCAACTCGTGAACGATCACGAGTTGGGGAACGGCGTCGCGATGTTCACGCGCGACGGGCACGCTGCGCGTCGCTTCTTCGAAGAAGTCGACGTCGGCATGATCGGCGTCAACGTTCCTGTGCCGGTCCCGGCGGGGTATCACAACTTCGGAGGCCTGAAACGCTCGAAGTTCGGCGAGGGCTACCTGTTCGGGCCCGATGCAGCTCGCTTCTATACCAAGATCAAGACAATCTCCGTGCGCTGGCCGGCCCCGACGGACGACGCTGACGGCCCGGACATGACGATGCCCACGAACGACTAGCGCCCGTCGGCGCCACTAACTCGAAGCCTCGGGCGGTCGCAGCACAGCGAACTGGTCTGTCACCTCGAGCTCTGGCCGCTTGAACTGAAAGAGCGCCGGCGGTCGTCCTCCGACCGGGCCGGATTCACGTCGCGTGCCCGTCGGTTCCAGCACGCCACGGCGAACCAGCACGCGCTGCAGGTTCGTGGCCGTCACCTCGTGTCCTAGTGCGGCCACGTACAGATCGCGCAGCTCGGACAGAGTGAACTCCGGCGGCGCAAGCGCAAAGCCGATGTTCGTATACGAGAGCTTCGCACGCAGGCGCTCCCTCGCAGCCAGCACGATCTCGCGATGATCGAAGGCCAGTGGTGGCAGCGACTCGACCGGGTGCCAGCCGGTGTCACTTGGGACGGCAGGGTCGACATCGCTTGCAACGAGTCCAAGGTACGCGGTCGCTAGCTGCCACTCGGCCGGATGACGTCCTGGTTCGCTTATCGTCGTGAGCTGCTCTAGGTGCGCCACCTCGCCTACATCGACCTTGTGCGTGAGATGGCGACGAATTGACGCCTCGAGGGTCTCGTATGCGGCGAGGTATCCTCCCGGGAGAGCCCAGTCGCCCTCGTAGGGCGCCTCCGCTCGCCTCCAGAGAAGCGTCTGCAGGCCGCCTGCTCGAACCTGAAACACGGCCGCGAGGCTGACGTGCGTTGCCCTGGCAGGCTCCTCAGTCATCGGAGCTCCCCTGGCCCGCCGGCATCTTTACCTTCGACGTTGGACAGCTCATCGCTCAGCACGCGCGCTCTGTTTTCGCTCATCAGTCGAGAACTATGCTACACTCTGGGTCGGGTTTTCGTCTTATAAGCGTAAACCTCGATGAGAAACCGGCTCCATGTCGACACCGATCGCCCTATCCCGAACCGCGGAGCGCGAACGCCCAGTCGTTTCAGCTGAGCTTGGCGCCGAGATCGCGAGGATCGTAACGGCCGCGCTCGCCGAGGACGTCGGTTCAGGCGACGCGACGAGCCGGGCCATCATCCCCTCCACCACCATGTGCGTCGCGACCGTCGTCGCCCGCGCCGATGGCGTCGTCGCCGGGCTCGAACTTGTCGACTCGGTGTTTGAGACAATCCCGGGCGCTGTGAGCGCGACCCGGCTCGTCGAGGACGGAGCGCACGTCCGCGCCGGTGCTGCTCTGACGCGACTCGAAGGGCCCGCGACAACGATCCTGACCGGGGAGCGGACGGCGCTCAACTTCCTCAGCCACCTTTCGGGTATTGCGACCCTCACACGCGCCTACGTCGAATGCACGAGCGGCCAGAAGGCGACGATCCTCGATACGCGTAAGACGACCCCGGGTATGCGCCACTCCGAGAAGTTCGCGGTGCGCTGTGGAGGCGGCCACAACCACCGGCTCGGGCTCTACGACGCGGTCCTGATCAAGGACAACCACCTGCTGCTCTCCGGAACGCTCGAGGAGGCTGTGTCGCGAGCTCGCGAGCGGACAAGCCTCGAGATCACCGTGGAAGCGGAGAGCCTCGCGGAGGTCTCGCAGGCTCTCGCGGCGGGCGCGGACCGGATCCTGCTCGACAACATGACCGTGCCAATGCTGCGGGAGTGCGTCTCTCTCGTCGAGGGTCGAGTCCCCCTCGAAGCCTCCGGCGGCGTAACCCTCGAAACCGTTGGCGAGATCGCAAGCACCGGCGTCGACTTCATCTCGGTCGGCTCGCTGACCCACTCCGCGCCAGCTCTCGACGTCTCCCTCGAGGTGACCGCATGACCGTCGACACGCTAAACGCCACGCAAGTAGAGGTACGAGCACTCGCCGAAGAACGCAACGCCGTCATACTCGCCCACAACTACCAGGTGCCCGAAGTCCAGGACGTCGCCCACTACGTCGGAGACTCGCTCGGCCTCGCGCGTGAGGCCGCGGCAACGGCTGCCGACGTGATCGTCTTCTGCGGCGTGCATTTCATGGCCGAAACGGCGAAGATCCTCTCGCCAGAGAAGACCGTTCTCATCCCGGATCTCGACGCTGGCTGTTCACTCGCGGCGTCGATCACCGGCGAGCAACTTCGCGACTGGAAGGCGGAGCATCCGGGCGCGATCGTCGTCTCCTACGTAAATACCACCGCAGAGGTGAAGGCTGAGAGCGACTACTGCTGCACCTCGGGAAACGCGAAGGCGGTGATCGAGGCGATCCCGCCGGACCAGGAGATCCTGTTCCTTCCCGACATGTTTCTTGGCCTCTGGCTCGAACGCGTCACGGGGCGAAAACTCACGATCTGGCTGGGCGAGTGCCACGTGCACGCCGGCATCAAGCCGGAACACATCGAACGCTGGCAGACAGAGGCGCCCGACGCCGAGCTGCTCGTGCACCCAGAATGCGGCTGCGCCAGCCAGTGCATGGCATTCGGCAACGAGCAGACCCACATTCTCTCGACGGAGGGCATGGTCCGGTTCGCCGAGCGCTCGCCAAAGAAGCGTTTCCTCGTTGCGACCGAGACGGGCATTCTTCACCGGCTGAATAAGGAAGTACCCGGCAAGCGCTTCGAAGCTGTCAGCGAGCAAGCCGTGTGTCAGTACATGAAAATGATCACGCTCGACAACCTACGCACGGGGCTACGCGAGCTGCGCTACGAGGTCGATGTTGACGCGGGCACGGCCGCTCGAGCGCGAACCGCGCTCGAGCGGATGGTCTCGATCGGCTCCTGAACTCGATCCGCTCCGTGACAGCGTCGCGACCTGGGACCGACCGCGGCCGGCCGCGACCCGTGCTTTCGCCCGCTCGGAGTAGGGCATCCCATCGCGCTGCAATCGGGCGTACCTCGTAGGCTTGTCGCTCATGAACACCCTTGAGTCGCGAACGCAGCGCACCACCGATGCATTCGCACACAACGCGGCCAGCATGGAGACGCTCGTTGGCGAGCTCCGGTCACGACTAGCCACCGCCGGCCAGGGTGGCCCGGCCGAGTCGCTCGAGAAGCACCGGGCCCGCGGCAAGTTGCCCGTCCGCGAGCGAATCGAACGGCTCGTCGATCCCGACACCGCCTTCCTCGAGTTCAACGCACTAGCCGCTGACGGGCTGTACGGAGACGAGGCGCCATCGGCCGGCATCGTCACGGGTATCGGTGTCGTGGCTGGCCGTGAGTGCGTCGTGGTCGGAAACGATGCCACGGTCAAGGGAGGCACCTACTTCCCGTTGACGGTCAAGAAGCACCTCCGCGCTCAGGAGATCGCTCATCAGAACCGGCTTCCGTGCGTTTACCTCGTCGACTCCGGCGGCGCGTACCTCCCACTCCAGTCCGAAGTCTTCCCGGACCGCGAACACTTCGGCCGCATCTTCTACAACCAGGCGCTCATGTCGCGTGACGGCATTCCTCAGCTCGCCGTGGTCATGGGATCGTGCACTGCTGGCGGTGCGTACATTCCAGCGATGGCCGACGAGGCGATCATCGTGCGGGGGACGGGCACGATCTTCCTTGCCGGGCCGCCGCTGGTGAAGGCCGCGACCGGGGAAGAGGTGACGGCCGAGGAGCTCGGCGGTGCCGACGTCCACACCCGACACTCCGGAGTTGCCGATCACTTCGCAGCCGACGACGAGCATGCGCTAACCCTCGCCCGATCGGCCGTCGAGAACATGGCCTGGGCGAAACCCACGCCGCCCTGGGACGTCGAGACGCCGAGCGAGCCGATCTACGATCCGGCTGACGTCTACGGGATTCTTCCGTCGGACGACCGGGAGACGTACGACGTTCGCGAGATCATCGCCCGGCTCGTCGACGGGAGCCGGTTCCACGAGTTCAAGAGCCGCTACGGCGAGACGCTCGTGTGTGGATTCGGCCGACTCTACGGCTACCCGGTCGGGATCCTCGCGAACAATGGCGTCCTGTTCTCCGAATCGGCCCTCAAGGGAGCTCACTTCATCCAGCTGGCGTGCCAGCGTCGGGTGCCGCTTGTCTTCCTCCAGAACATCACCGGGTTCATGGTGGGACGTGAGTACGAGTCCGGCGGCATCGCGAAGGACGGCGCGAAGCTCGTCTCCGCCGTCGCGTGCGCCCAGGTGCCGAAGTTCACGGTCGTGATCGGAGGCTCGTACGGGGCAGGCAACTACGCAATGTGCGGACGGGCGTTCTCTCCGCGGCAGCTCTGGCTGTGGCCCAACGCTCGAATCTCCGTCATGGGAGGGGAGCAAGCTGCGACCGTCCTCTCGATGGTCGGTCGTGCCGACCCTGAGGAGGTGCGTG
>JAUVPB010000309.1 GCA_030598925.1 Actinomycetes bacterium | reverse complement strand
TGTCCTGTTTGCGCGGGGCCCCGACCGCATGCCTCGAGACGCGCGCCGCCATCGGCCGGGGAGAGATGCTCGACGGCCGTACCGGGTTCTCGCTCGCTGGGGTTCCGGTCTATCGCATGACGACCGTGGGTGCGCTTGCCGACCGCGTTCTTCTACCGGCGAGGTCCGTGGTGCCGTTGCCCGACGACGTGCGCTTCGAGCAGGCGGCGCTGCTCGGGTGCGCCGCGTTGACCGGCGTGGGAGCCGTCGAGAACGCGGCGAATGTCCTCGAAGGTGACACCGTTGCCGTGATCGGAGCAGGTGGGGTTGGTCTCTTTGCCGTCCAGGCAGCTCGGGTGGCTGGCGCGAGCGAGGTGATCGCTGTCGATCAGAACGCCGGGCGCCTCGAGCTCGCACAGGCCCTGGGTGCCACCGCTGCCGGCACGCCGGAGCAGCTTGCCGAGCTTCTGGACGATCGGGCACCCGGCGGTGTCGACAAGGCGATCGAAGCCGTGGGACACGCGGATACCGTGAGCCTGGCCATCGAATCCACCCGCGCAGCCGGGCGGATCGCTCTCGTTGGACTGCCGCGTGCTGGCGGCCGACTTGACCTCGACGGGTTCGCCTTCGTCGCCCAGCAGAAGACGCTTGTCGGCTCGATGTCGGGATCGAGTGAGCCGAGAGCTGCACTCGCGTATCTGCTCGAGCTCGTCAGGACGGGCGCACTGGAGCTGGATCCACTCCTGGGCGAGAGCTTCGCGCTCGAAGACGTCAATGACGCGATTCAGACAAGCCGGCGCGGCGCACCCGGGCGTGTCATGGTGCGCCCCGGAGTCCCAGCCGACCCCAACGACAAGGAGACGCCCTCATGAGCGGACGACAAGAGATCCGCGTTCCCGATCTCGGTGAGCCTTTCAGTCACTACACGGATGCGGTGCGCGCAGGCGAGCTGCTGTTCGTCTCGGGCTGCATCGCCGTCGATGCCGGCGGCAACCTCGTAGGAGGGAGCGACGTCGTCGCTCAAACGCGGAAGGTGTTCGAGAATCTTGGAGCCACCCTGGCAGCCGGCGGTGCGTCGTTTGGCGACGTCGTCAAGGTGACCGTCTACCTCACGGACATCGACGATCGCGCTTCGATCAACCCCGTCCGCCAGGAGTTCTTCGGCGAAGCACGTCCCGCCAGCACGCTCATCGAGATCAGCAAGCTCGTACTTCCGGGCGCGAAGGTCGAGATCGACGCAGTCGCAGTCGTGCCGTAGAGAAGGCCTAGGTACCGCGGAACTGAGGGTCGCGCTTCTCGACGAACGACTTGACACCTTCGCGGAGGTCGTCTGACGATCGGAGGAAGCCGTACGCCAGCCCCTCCAGCTCGAGCCCCACGGCAAGTGGGCCATCGTAGGCGCGGTTGATCACCCGCTTGGCCATCGCGATCGCGAGCGGAGAGAGCTGCATGAGCTCGCCAGCGACGCTGTCGGCAGCGGCGTCAAGGCTCGCAGGATTGACGACCTCGGTCACGATGCCGAGCTCCAGGGCCTCGTCGGCGCGAATTCGTCGGCCGCGCAGGATCATGTCCTTCGCGCGTCCGAGCCCGATCAAGCGAGCGAGACGCTGTGTTCCGCCGCTGCCCGGGATCATTCCGATCGTCACCTCGGGGAGGCCGAGCACGAGGTCGTCTGCCGCGATCCTGAAGTCGCAGGCCAGCGCCAGCTCGAGGCCCACTCCGAACGTGAAGCCGTGTAGCTTCGCGATCACCGGCTTCGGGCAGCGCTCGGGCGCTGCGACGTTCTCGTGCAGCCGGGTCAGCACCTCGGGCTCGGCGGCCAGGAAGCCTGCTACGTCGCCACCGGCCGTGACCGAGAGTGACGGTCGCGACGCCTCGCTCCTCGTCGAGCTCGAGTCGTAGGCCGTCCAGGTCGGTGGGGTAGCTCACTGGTTACTCCTCTCGAGCTCGGAGAGCGCGCCGCAGGATCTTTCCCGACGGACTCTTAGGCAGGTCGGTGACGAAGCGGTACTCGCGTGGGCGCTTGAACCGAGCGAGCGTACCGTCCTCGAGCAGAAACGCGTCGAGTTCCTCGGTGTTCGTGGAGCTGGACGTGACGCAGTACGCCAGAACGCGCTGACCCCAGCGGTCGTCCGGCGCGCCGACAACTGCGGTCTCGAGCACCGCGGGATGGCGCGCGAGGGCGTCCTCGACCTCGAGGGGGTGGATGTTCTCGCCGCCCGAGACGATCATGTCGTCGACGCGCCCGACGATCCAGAGGTCGCCGGCGTCGTCGAGGCGTCCGAGATCGCCCGTGAAGTACCAACCGTCGCGGATGGCCTTCGCATCGGCGTCGGGCCGGTTCCAGTAGCCGGAGAAGGCCTCGTCCGACGAGAGATGGCACAGGATCTCGCCTTCCTCCCCGGGCGCCACGAGCTCGGATGGAGAGCTGTCGTCACCGGGTCGTACGAGGCGGAGACGTGCATTCAGAGCGGGCCGGCCGGCGCAGCCCGGCTTCGCGTGCTGCTCCGCGTGCAGCGAGAAGGTGTAGATCTCGGTCGACCCGTAGTGGTTGACGAAGATCCGGGGCGAGAAGACGGCGACACAGCGCTCCACGAGGGCGCTCGTCATCGCCGCTCCCGCATAGCCCAACGCCTCGACCGAGCTGAGATCGAAGC
>JAUVPB010000102.1 GCA_030598925.1 Actinomycetes bacterium | reverse complement strand
TGGTTCGAGGTGATGTCGCCGCGGTGAAGGCCGCTGTCGATGCTGGCGTCCGTGGCGCCGAGAAGGTTGGCGAGGTGATAGCCACTCACGTCATCGCGCGTCCGCACACCAACATCGATCTCGTCTTGCCACTCGGCCGGTTGGACGAGGCCTCCAGCGAGCTCGGCTGACGTGCTCCTCGGGAGGGTCGCCGGCACCGTGGTGGCCAGCCGCAAGGAGCCGCTCATGGAGGGCTTGGCACTGCTCCTCGTGCGTCAGCTCGATGTCGACGACACCGAGACCGGGAGCTACGTCGTGGCCGTCGACTCGGTCGGCGCCGGTGTCGGTGAGGTCGTGCTCTATGCCTCTGGCAGCTCGGCCCGCCAGACGGCCAACACGCGCGACCGCCCAGTCGACGCCGTGATCATGGCGATCGTGGACACCTGGGAGGTTGGCGGTGAGACCGTGTACGAGAAGTGACGTGCGTGAGCTGACGTGCTGACGGACGGCGAGATCCAGGGAGTCATCGATCGCGTCCGGGGCCGTGTGGCGGCCGTCGAGGGTCGCGATCGAACCGGCCCTGCGCTCGCCGCGGCCGACGAGCTCGCCGCGTCACAGGCGAAGCTCGGCGACGGCATCCACCCGACGATCGACGCCGCGGTCGCCGCAGCTCGACGAGCCTTCCTCGCGCACGGGGACAAGGGGCTCGACTCCCGCCGCGTGATCGTCAACGCCATCCGGGAGGCAATGCACCGTGAAGGCGAGCGACTCGCCTACATGGCCCGCGAGGAGACGGGAATCGGCCGTGCGGAGGACAAGGTCGTCAAGAACCGGCTGGTCACCACCCGCACGCCGGGCCCCGAGGATCTGGAGCCCCAGGCAGTCACCGGCGACGAGGGAATGATGGTCACCGAGTACGCGCCGTACGGCGTAATCGGCTCGATCACGCCGACGACCAACCCTACCTCCACCATCATCAACAACTCCATCGCGATCGTCTCCGCGGGCAACGCGGCGACATTCAATGTCCACCCTTCGGCCAAGGACGTGTCGGTAGAGACGATTCAGGTGCTCAACCGCACGATCGTCGCGGCTGGCGGTCCGCCTGATCTTGTCACCGCGATCCCCATGCCGACCCTCGACACCGCTCGGGAGCTGATGAACCACCCGGACATCGCGGTGCTGCTGGTCACCGGTGGCCCGGCAGTGGTGAGAGAGGCGCTGCGCACGCCGAAGAAGTCCATCACCGCCGGGCCGGGCAACCCTCCTGCCGTGGTCGATCAGACCGCCGATGTCGAACAGGCGGGACGAGACATCGTGCGAGGCGGCTCGTTCGACAACAACCTGATCTGTACCGACGAGAAGACCACGATCGTGGTCGACACCGTGGCCGACCGGCTGGTGAATGCCATGATCAACGCCGGCGCCTACCGGCTCAAGGAACATGAGCTGAAGCGACTCGAGCGGGTGATCTTCAAAGAGCTGGGCCCGCCCGACAGGCCGGGCGCCATCAACCCGGCCTGGATCGGCCAAGACGCGTCGAACATCCTCGCCGAGATCGGTGTGCAGGCCGACCCCGCCGTTCGCATGATTGTCGCCGAAGTGCCGCGCTCGCACAGCCTGGTCTGGACAGAGCAGATGATGCCGGTGATGCCCGTCGTCCGAGTGAACGATCTCGACGCGGCCATCTCGCTCGCGGTCGCCAGCGAGCACGGCTTCCGGCACACGGCGTCGATTCACTCGACGAACGTCGACGCGATCACGCGGATGGCGCGCGCCATGAACTGCTCGATCTTTGTCGCCAACGGGCCCAACTTCGCCGGACTGGGCGAGAACGGCGAAGGCTTCACGTCGTTCTCGATCGCTAGCCCCACAGGCGAAGGCCTCACTCGGCCCCGCACCTTCTCCCGAGTCCGACGTGTCACCGTCGTTGGCTCGCTGAGGATTGTCTGATCGATGCCGGATCTCTCGAACCATCCTGCAGTCGGCCTGATCGAGCTCGACTCCATCGCACACGGCGTGCTCACGGGCGACGCCATGGTGAAGGCATCACCGGTCACCTCGATCCACGCAGGGACGGTGCACCCTGGCCGATACCTGGTGATGGTCGCCGGTGACACCGCAAGCGTTGACGTCGCTCTCGACGTCGGCGGGAGGGTTGGCGGTACCGCTGTGCTCGACTCGATGTTCCTTCCCGACATCCACTCCGACGTCGTCGCGGCGGTCGTCCGTGCCGACGAAACGGCGGTCTTCGACGGAGAAGCAGTGGGGGTGCTCGAGACAGCCACCGCCGCCGCTGTCATCGACGCGGCCGACGCCGGGGTGAAGGCTGCAAGGGTCACGCTCGCAACGGTCCGGCTGGCCGACGGTCTCGGAGGGAAGGGATACCTCGTGTTCGGAGGCGCGGTCGCCGAGGTCGAGGCAGCCATCGAGAGCAGCGTTGCCCGTGCCGAGCCCACCGATCAGCTCCTCCACTCGGTCGTGATTCCGCAACTCGCAGCCGAGATGCGAGCGAATCTCATGGCGGAGCTGCGATTCAACCGACGACTCGAGATGACCCCTCTGGGGTCGGGCGACTGATGCAGCTCGGTCGGGTCCTTGGCTCGGTGGTCGCGTCGGTCAAGACCGACGGTCTGGAAGGAGTGAAGCTCCTCATCGTGCAGCCCCTCGACAAGAGCCAAACGCCCGTCGGTCGTCCGGTCGTCGCCGCTGACGCCGTTCACATGGCCGGTCCCGATGAGCTTGTGTACGTCGTGGCCGCCCGCGAGGCTGCGGAGGCGCTCGAGCCGGCGTTTGTTCCGGTGGACCACGCCATCGTGGGCATCGTCGACGAGGTCCACGTGTTGTGAAACTGGCTCGGGTCGCGGGCACCGTGGTGTCGACCATCAGCCATCCGTTCTTCGACGGCCGGCGCCTGCTCGTGTGCGACCTAGAGAGCGGGTCGGGCTATCTCATAGCCGTCGACACGGTCGACGCAGGCATGGGTGAACGGGTTCTCGTGCTCGACGAGGGAAACGGCGCCCGCCAGATCTTCGACATCGAGACCGGACCGATCCGGTCGGTGGTCGTCGGGATCGTCGATTCGGTCACCGGCGTCGATGAGGGCTGAGCGCCAGGTGGCTGTGAGCGCGGGTCAACAGTGACCGGTTCGCGCATGGAGCGTACTGGGCTCGAACCAGTCAGGCCCGTGGGAAGTCGCCCGCAATCGTGACGCGCAAGGCGCGGGCGATCCTCGCCTTCAGTGGCGGGGTTACATCGATCTCGTCCTTTTCTAGGCGAACGATGGTCGTGTCGCTCAACGTGGCGCTGTCGTTATGTGCTCAAGAGGTTCACAAATGTGCTCATGGAGAGACTTCTTGCTCTGTACGGGACCAGGGACGATAGTCGCACCATGTCTCTACTTGACATTGATATGGTGTGCGGTATCCGCACATCACTAGCCAGGGGTGGGTCAGATGGCGAAGGGCAGACAGGCGAAAGCCGTGGGACGGGTATTCGCAGAACGGCTACTAGAGCTGCGGAGGCGGCGAGGGCTTTCGCAAGCCATGCTGGCTGAGCGCATGACGAAGGAGTTCGGCCACCCGGTGCACCGCGCCACCTTGGCGAAGATCGAATCGGGCGGCACCCGCGCGGAGAACGTGACCGTAAAGGATCTATTCGCGATCGCTGCCGCGTTGAACGTCGCGCCGATCTACCTGATCACGCCGGCCGACGAGAGCACGCGACTGATGGTCACGCCCGAGACCCCGGTTCCAGCGGGTCTGGCACGCGGCTGGATGCAGGGCGGCAACGTGTTGCGACGCGGTACGGACGACGAGGCCGAGTACTACACGACGAAACCCCCAGCCGAGATGGAGGCGCTCATCCAGCTCGCCAAGGTCGTTCGCGCGGAGCGAGAGGGGACTCTCCCTGCCGACGTGGTGGAACTGCTCGGGACACCGGGACTTCCGCTCGACGCCCACTACGCAGAGCAAGAAGCAACCGAGGAGGTAGCGGCGGAGGAGGACGAGGGCGAGGCGAGCCAGCCAGAGAGATCAATCGAACGACACCCAAAGCAGGGAGCATTCGCGTGGCAAGAAGACGGACAGGGAGCATCACCTTGAGGGAGCGCGCCAACCATGGGGCCCAGGTCGCGCCAGATGGCCGTCGACAAGCCACGAGGGCGCCTAACCGTGGCAACAGGCGCCGCCGGCGCCCGACGCGACGACACGCCAGTGCGTCACGGCCCGACCCTCAGGGACCCGTCGCCGACCGTGCCCTATGACCCGCCGCCCAGGCCACCATGAGGCCAGCGCTCCTCGACCCCCACCTGATCGACGGAGCCGATGCGGGGCAAGCGAACCTCGATCGGAAGCTCGAACCCCGCCGGGAGCGCAGGCGCCTGTGTCATCGACTCAGGGTAACGCGGCGCTTGCGAGCGCCCCTCGGCGCTAGACGCGGTCGGGGTCGGTGCGCGCGGCTCGTTTCTCGATGTACGCACCGCTGAAGTCTGGCATGGAGCGGATCCGGTAGGCGAGGTCGTTCGTTGCCAGGTACTCGTGAACGGCGCGTGCGCAGCCGTCCCAGGCGTAGTAGTCGTCGATCAGCACCACGCCCTCGTTCTTGACGTGCGGCTCGAGCCCGGCGAGACACGTCTTCGTCGACTCGTACCAGTCACCGTCGAGACGCAGGAGCGCGATTCCCCCCTCCTCGAGGCGGGCGGCGGTCTCGGAGACGGTCTCGGAGAACCAGCCTGGGACGAGGACTACGTCTCCGTCCTTGAAGCCGAAGCGGTCAAGTCCGGCCTGTACTTCTGCCAGTGAGGCAGCGCAGTTGTCGTAGTGCCCCGGCGACTCGGTGTCGGCCTGCCACGTCTTTGCGAGCGGGCCATCGGGGTCGTCGGCCGGTGGAAGGCCCTCGAAGCTGTCGAGCATCCAGACGGGCGAGACGACGCGTCCGAATGCAGCGCGCTGCGCGAGCAGCATGGCAGTGCTGCACCCGCCGCGCCAGACACCGCATTCGACAATCGCGCTGCCGGGATGCCGCTCAGCAGCCGCGAGGGTCTGCTCGATCGTGAACGCGAGGGCGATCTCCGACAGCATGGTGTAGCCGTCGACCCAGTCCGCGATGTTGGCGGCGGTCAGCTCGTCGATCGGATCCGCCGAGGGCTCAGAGTGCATCGCGGGCGGTGGGGTCGTCGACGCGGGCGCGCAGGACGTGTTTCTGCACCTTGCCGGTCGAGGTCTTGGGCAGCGGTTCGAAGCGAATCTCCCGCGGGCATTTGAAGCCGGCGAGGTGCTCGCGGCAAAAGGCGATCAGCTCGTCGGCGGTGGTGCTCGTGCCGTCACGCAGCTCCACGAACGCGCACGGTGTCTCGCCCCAACGGTCGTCCGGCTTTGCAACAACTGCCACGGCGGCAACGGCGGGGTGGCGGTACAGAGCATTCTCGACCTCGATGGACGAGATGTTCTCGCCACCGGAGATGATGATGTCCTTGGAGCGATCCTTGAGCTCCACGTAGCCGTCCGCGTGCCGCACGCCAAGGTCGCCGGTATGGAACCAACCCCCGACGAACGCCGCAGCCGTGGCCTCGGGATCTTTGAGGTAGCCCTTCATCGCGATGTTGCCCCGAATCATCACTTCGCCGATCGTCGTGCCGTCGCGCGGCACGGGGCGCATCGTCTCCGGCGAGGCAACCATCACGTCCTCCTCAACCGGATAGGCGACACCCTGGCGCGCCTTTCGCTGCGCGAGCTCCTCGACGGTGAGCTCCTCCCAGTCCGCCTGCCGTTCGCAGACCATGGCCGGGCCGTAGGTCTCGGTGAGGCCGTAGACGTGCGTCACATCGAAGCCAGACGCCCGCATGCCGGCCAGGATCGATGCGGGCGGTGAGGCGGCCGCGGTCATCATCTTGACGACGTGGTCGAACGAGCCCTGCTGTTGGGGGCTGCCTTCGAGCAGGAGCTGCATGACGATCGGCGCGCCACACAGATGTGTCACACCGTGGGTTGAGATCGCGTCGTACATCGCGGACGTCTCGACCCTGCGGAGGCAGACGTTGGTGCCACCCATGGCGGCGATCGTCCACGTGTAGCACCAGCCGTTGCAGTGGAACATCGGGAGCGTCCACAGGTAGGTCGGATGGTCGGAGAGTCCCCAGGTCACCGCGTTTCCCAACGCGTTCAAGTACGCGCCGCGATGGTGGTAGAGGACGCCCTTCGGCGTGCCGGTTGTGCCGGAGGTGTAGTTCAGACTGATCGCGTCCCACTCGTCGGCGGGCATCAGCCACTCGAAAGACGGGTCGGCGGCCGCGAGAGCGTCCTCGTACTCGAGCTCGCCGATCCTGTCGCCTTCGCGGGCCAGCGCGTCGTCGATGTCGATCACCGTAATGCGGTGGGAGCAGGCGTCGAGCGCACTGGATGCGACCGCCGACAGTTCGCGGTCAACGAGCAGGACTCGCGCTTCGCCGTGCTCGAGGATGTGGCTGATCGTCGCGGGATCGAGTCGCGTGTTGATCGCGTTCAGCACCGCGCCTGCGATCGGCACTCCGAAATGCGCCTCGAGCAGCGCGGGCGTATTCGGTGCGAGTACCGCGACGGTGTCGCCCTCGCCGACTCCGAGCCCTCTGAGGGCGCTTGCGAGTCGCGTGCACCGGTCGGCCGTCTCGCTCCACGTCCAGCTTCGGTCACCGTGAACGACGGACGGGCGCGCGCCGAAGACGTCCGCTGTCCGTTTCAGAAACGAGATCGGCGACAGCGGGACGTAATTCGCATCCGTCTGGGGGAGGGGGTCTTGGGCGGCGGAAGTCATCGCGTGTGGTCGGCCGCGCCGACGCGGCTAGTCTAGGCCCGGCGGAGTACCCGGACCGGCGGCAGGCGCCTCACCGATGGCATCGTCGACCGGCTCGTGTCAAGATCATCGCCGATGAGCTCGCTCGTATCGCTGGAGATCGATGGACGCCTCGGCGTCGTCACGCTGAACGGGCCGCCCGTCAACGCGCTGACCATTCCGTTGGTCGATGAGCTGAGGGCCGCGCAGGATCAGCTCGCAAGGGCCCGTGTGACGGTCGCCGCAATCCGCTCGCTGGTGCCCGGGTTCTTCATGGCGGGCGCCGACCTCATCGACGGGCCGATCGAGGCTTTTCGTTCCGCCGTCGGCTGCCTCGACGCGGCGCGCGACAGCGATCTTGCCACGGGCATGGTCTTCGAGCGGGCCGCGGTGCTCCGCCTGTTCGACTCTCCCGATGGGCGCGAGGGCATCGCTGCATTTCTCGAGAAACGCCTGCCCTCGTTTGGTTCCTGACGGACGCGTGCTACCCTCAGATCAGGTCTGGCGCCCAGTCAGGCCGTGGGATTTTCGTCTCGGTTCGTCCTTTGGCGGCTTCGAGTGCGTGAATCTCGAAGCTTTGCGCAGCGAGTGCTGCGCCAAACCAGGAGAACCAGAACCCATGTCTCAGGAAAACACTTTTCGCGCGCTCGGCGCGTCCGAGCCGGTGGTGCGTGCGCTCGAGGAGCTCGGTATCACGGCTCCATTCCCGATTCAGCGCGCCGCAATGCCGGACGCGTTCGAGGGCAGCGACGTGCTCGCGAAATCACCAACCGGGTCGGGCAAAACGCTCGCGTTCGCAATTCCGATCGTCGAGACGCTCGAGCCCGACGAGGCGCGTCCGTCTGCCCTCGTCCTCGTGCCCACGCGGGAGCTCGCGGCCCAAGTCGCCGAGCAGTTCGAACCGGTCGCGCACGCTCGCGGGCTGAAGGTCGGCGTGGCGTACGGCGGCGTTGCCATCGGGCCGCAAGCCAAGCGTGCCAAGGAGTCGCACGTGCTCGTCGCAACGCCCGGGCGGCTCACCGACCTCGTTGAACGGAAGCTCGTGTCTCTGAAGGGCGTTCGCATCTTCGTCCTCGACGAGGCCGACCGCATGCTCGACATGGGGTTCAAGCCTCAGGTCGACCGGATCGTTCGCAAGCTCACCAAGGATCGACAAACGATGTTCTTCTCGGCAACGCTAGACGGCGAGGTTGGCGTGATGGCTTCGTCGTATACGCGGAACGCCCGCCGGCACTCGGCTGTTCCGGTCGAGCAGATCGACGAGTCGGAGGTCGAGCACCGGTTTGTGCCGGTGACGCCCGAGAACAAGATCGAGACGCTCATGGATCTTCTCAACGGCGACCGAGGTCTCGCGCTCATCTTCGTACGCACGAAGCGTGGCGCCGAACGGCTCGAAACGCGGCTCCGCAAGAACGGCGTGCGAGCCGTCTCCCTGCACGGCGACAAGACGCAGCAGGCCCGCGAGAAGGCGCTCAGCCAGTTCGAGGCGGGCAAGGTCACCACGCTCGTTGCCACCGACGTCGCCGCGCGCGGGCTCGATCTCACACGCGTGACCCACGTCATCAACTACGACCCGCCCGACCAGGGCAAGGACTACGTCCATCGCGTCGGTCGAACAGGTCGCGCCGGCCGTAGTGGGGTCGGCATCACGCTTGTGCTGCCGGATCAGCAAACCGACATGAGCCGCGTCGCCGCCGTGCTCGGACATGCCGACGAGTTCGAGCGTGAAGGCATGACGGTCGCGCCGGCTCGGCTGGTCTACACGTCGCGTCGGCGCAGCAGCCGCGGGTGGGGCCCGCCGCGCGTTCGACGCAACGTCTGAACTGTCGCCGGCTGTTCGGTGACCGAGTCGCCCGTCCTCGACTACCGCGACGTCGACCTACGTCTCCGTTCTGACGTCGTTGCCTCGCACCGGCGCTTCTGGGAGCGTCTCGCGCGTCCGGGAGCCTGGTGGACCGGGGCCGAACGAGTCGCGATCGCCTCCGAGGTGAGAGCCGCCTACGAGTGTGACCTCTGCGCGCGCCGCAAGCAGACGCTCTCGACAGAGGCCGTCGAGGGAGCACACAGCACTGCAAGTGACCTGCCGGGAAGCGTGATCGAGGTGATCCACCGGATCGCAACCGACCCGGGACGGCTCAGCCAGCCCTGGTACGAGCGCATGCTCGCGGCGGGCGTCTCGCCTGAGCAGTACGTCGAGGTGCTCGGCACGCTGGTCGCCTTCATCAGCATCGATCGGTTCGCCGAAGCCATCGGCGTTGCCCATCGCGAGCTACCGACTCCCGTTTCCGGCGACCCGAGTGGATACCGACCGCGCACGGCGACGCTCGAGGATGCGTGGGTTCCGATGATCCCGAGCGACGCCAACGATCCACCGGATGACGACCTGTGGGTACGTGGCCGCGGCGGCAACGTGATCCGCGCAATGAGCCTCGTGCCCGATGAGGTCAGGACCCTCAACGACCTGGGGGCTGCGCACTACATGCCAC
>JAUVPB010000010.1 GCA_030598925.1 Actinomycetes bacterium | reverse complement strand
TCGTTCTCCAGAACCGCCCACACGTGAACGCAGTGATGCTCGACACGCAGGTTTACTCGAACACCGGAGGCCAGAACTCTGACTCGTCCACCATGCTGGGCGGATTCGACATGAACCAGTTCGGCAGGGCCTCGCAAGGCAAGATCATCGAGAAGAAGAGCGTTGCGGAGGCGTTCACGGCCGGACACGGCTCGCCGTATGTCGCCCAGGTCTCTGCCGCGAACGCCGCGCGCCTCTACCGGGCAATGCTGGAGGGGCTCGAGTATCGAGGCACCTCATTCTTCCAGTGCTTCACGAGCTGCCAGCCCGAGCACGGGGTCGCAGACGACATGTCCGCACACCAGGCGAAGCTGATTCGTGACTCACGAGGCATGCCGGAGTTCGTGTTCGATCCGCGCGAAGGTGAGACGACGCTCGAGTGCCTCGACCTGAAGGGCAATCCGAGCTCCGATCGCGACTGGTGGAACACGAAGCACAAGGTGAGCGGCGAGAGGTATGAGTACACCGTCGCCCACTGGGCTCTGACCGAGGCGCGGTTTCGCCAGCACATCAAGGCGATCAGCGCTGAAGAGGCCGACGGACTGGTTCACCTCGGTGACGCCCTGGCCGGGATTACGCAGGACGATGTGATCGGACGCCGGTTCCTAGACCGGGCCCATCGGTCATTCGTCCCCGACTTCGGCGCCTACATCGAGGCCGAGGTCGAGGGCGACATGCACCGTTACGCCGTTTCGCGGCAACTGGTGCTCTTTGCTGTCGAGCGTCGCAAGGCATGGCGTGTCCTGCAGGGCAAAGCAGGACTTCAGAACGCGGACTACCGGGCGCAGAAGGCCCTGCTCGAGAAGGCGGACGCGGGCGAGATCACAGCAGAGGAGCTACGCAACAACGGAAGAGAACTCCTCAACGTGGAGCGCCAGGCCCTATCCGAGGTCCCCACGTAGTTGGCTCATTTTGACGGCTTGCCGCAACCAGCCGGTTCGGAGCTTCACCCCGGAGGTTGCTGGTTCAAGTCGGGATCTTGATCCATCGGCAACCCGAGGGTTACCCAGTCGTGAAGCCCACCGCGGTAGTAGAGGATCGACCTCCCTGGAAATCTCCCGCGGCCAGAAGCGCTTCGATCGCGTTCGGCGTAGCTGCGCGCTGCGGCCCATTGCAGAAGAACACGGTCTTCTCTTCGGGGTCGAGTTCGCCGATTCGATCGAGCACTTGCGGATGCGGAATATTGACCGCGCCCGGGAGCGTGCCCCCGTCGTAGGCCTCGGGCCTACGGCAATCGACAGCTACGCCGCCGGTCTCCAGGTGTTCGATCAGCTCGAACTCACCCACGGTCCGAAGCTCGGGTCCGAGCTCAATCGGCCTGATCGTGCCCCACGTCCCGTCCACCACGAACAGGCCCGGCTCTCCCTCAACGGGCTCCGGCACCCGCCGCGGCTCGACTCGCCTCGAACAGGCGGAGCCGAGACGGAACAGGACTAGAGCCGCTGACCTCTCTTCTTCACGGACACCCCTGGCGCGCGCGGAGGAAGCTCTCGTAACCACCATGGGAGGTGTATCGGTACTCGAAGCCGAGGCCGATGCTTTGGGCGGCAGCCTCGGCTCTGACTCGAAGTTCTGGGTTCCGCGTCTGAGCGAGGTGCACGAGCTTCTCGTAGTTGCCGAAATAGGTCTGTCGCAGATTGGGAAACCGGTCGAGACCGAGACCACGGAAGACGAGTCGTTCGAAGTTGCGGGCGAGGAAGTCCGTGACGAAGAAGCAGCCTGGTTCCTCTTCGATGATCTTCGCAAACGCGTCGCCCGCGAACACCTCGTAGCAGTGCGCGCCGCCAACACCTTCGACTCCCTCTTCGTCGAGCATCTGCTGCAGACCTCCTCCGGTCCCGCAGTCGCTGAACAGGACGAGCAGTTGATCGAAGCCGTCGCGTTTCTCGCGGATCATGTCCCGCACCCTGTCGAGAATCTGGCCCGGATCGTTGTGCAGCGCCGGCGGCAAGCACTGAACCTTCATGTTGCCCCAGCCGTTCTCGCGCACGATCGACACCACCTGAGGTCCGAGGGCACCACAGCAGATCAGCAGGGTTTCTGGCCTTTCCGTCAGAGCGGCTGCTCCGCGTAGCGATGGTTGAGGCCCGCCTCGAACATCGCGACGACGTTTTCCGGCGGAACCTCGGGTTGGATGTTATGCACGCTGTTCAAGATGTAGCCGCCGCCTTCGCCGAGAATCCCGATGACCCTTCGCGTCTCCGCTGAGACCTCTTCTGGCGTGCCAAAGGGCAGGATCCGCTGGGTGTTGATTCCTCCCCAAAACGCGATCCGGTCGCCGAATTCCGCCTTGAGGCGCTCAGGTTCCATCTTCGCGGCAGTCACCTGAACCGGGTTGAGCACGTCCACACCGATGTCGATCAGGTGGTCGATGAACTGATATGCGGACCCGCAACAGTGGAAGCAGACCTTGGCCTTGGTGCGTGATTTGACCGCCTCCACCATGCGCCGATGGCGCGGTTTCATGTGGCGAGCGTAGATGCCCTCCGGGTCGAACATGCATCCGTCCTGGGTTCCGAGATCCTCGCCGAAATAGACAATGTCGATGTTGCCCGGCCCGGCGGCGTCGATGACAGTCTCCGCGGTATCAACCCAGAAGTCGCACAGCTTGTCCATCAAGCGGCAAAGCGCCTCCGGGTTCTTGTAGAGGTCCTTCAGATACGCCTCGAAGCCGCGCATCGCGTAGCCGCGATGAATGAAACCGCCGGGCAAGTAGAGACAGATGGCGTGGTCGCCATTCCTCCTGATCTCCTCCACGCGCTCTGGCACGCCCTCGGCGAGACCAGCGTTCTTGCCGTCGGGCCAGTCATACGCCTCGATCGCGTCGATCGTGAGCTTGCCGTCGTAGAAGGGCCCGTCCTTGTGGAGGAAGTGCTGATCGACGTCCTTCTCTGTCCGTTTCCACAACACATCGAAGATGTCGACGTAGGTGTTCTCGTCGACCCACCTGTCACGGTCTCCCGAGTACCGCCCGGGCATCACGTTACGAGTATCGACATCGAAGCGCTGCAGGATCTCCTCGGCGGGATGGGCGACCGAGTGGATGATCGACATGACCCTGGTCTCCTCGGTGACGCCGAGAAGCTTCTTCAGGTTCTCGTAGGCGGGAAGCGTGATCGAGGTGAACTCGGCGCCACCGAAATCGATCGGCACCCGGTCCGGTACCTCATGGTTCACGGCGGCCAGGATTCTCTCTCGATGTGTCCAGCTCACGTCCTCCTCCTCGGTAGGGCGACAGGCCGACCGGCGCGCAGGCTTCTCGCGGATGGCGTCAAGTGCGTACCAACTCGCGGGCGCGCTCCACCGCCGTCGGGGCGTCGACTCCGTATCCATCGGCGCCGATCTTCTCAGCGAACTCCTCGTTGATCGGCGGGCCGCCGACCATGGTCCTGACTTTCGAACTGCCACCGCCGCCAGCGGCGACCGCAGCAACCGCCTTTTCCATCTCAGGCATCGATGTCGTCAGAAGGCCGGAAAGCGCAACAATGTCAGCGTCGTGCTCCGCAGCGGCGCCGACGAAGTCCTCGGGGTTGACATCGATCCCAAGGTCGACAACGCGAAAGCCGGCGCCCTCGAGCATCATCCCGACGAGGTTCTTGCCGATGTCGTGGAGATCGCCTCTGACTGTCCCGAGCACCACCGTTCCGACCGGCTTTGCGCCCGTATCGACCAGCCTGGGGCGCAGAATGGCAAGGCCCGCCTGCACGGCCTCTGCTGCCATCAGCATCTCTGGGACGAAGATCGTGCCCTCGCTGAACTCTCGCCCGATCACATCAAGCGCGGCAATCATGCCGTCGTTCAGAATCGTCCCAACATCGACGCCAGCGTTGATCTCCTCCGTAACCAGCTCAACGACGAGATCCTCGTCATATGCCAGCACCGCTTGGTAGATCTCTTCGGTAGCCATTCCTCGCCCCGCTTCGCCCTAGAAGAATCTCCTGCTCACCGATCTCGGTTCTCTGAGCCAGGTCACAGCTGACTTGCGTAGCCATCATGGGCTGACTTGGGTACCGAGCTCATGGCTGCGCGAGTCGCACGTCTTGGCTTGAGCGCCTTGATTGCACCGATCATCGACACGGCCGGCAGCCGCCGCCATCGGCGAAGTCTCCGCCAGGTCGCCGGGAAACTACTGACCATGGAAGTGTCAGGCGAACCGCTTGTCTGGCGAGCCGGCCTGAACAGGCGATGTCGGCGATCAATCGAGCCTGTAGTGACCCCGCTCAGACCCGCTCGGTCACGATCGTGACCGGCTCAACGGGTGTGGCAAAGAACTCGGCGCGGAAAGCGTCGTCGTCGGACCAAGCACGCTTGGGAAGAAGCCGCCTCTGCAGGGTGAACGAGGCCGGACTCGAGCCGAACGGGAATGGGTCGAGCACAACCCGCCATGGGCCATCGGGCTGGATCTCGAGCGTCGTGTCGGCGCCGCTGTGCGGGAAAGGGCCGATGGATGCCCGTGCGCCGTTCTCGACATCGCTGGAGGAGAAATAGATCGCGAGACGATCCCAGACCTGGAGAAGCTTGTAGTTGCGCCAGCGCTCACGCTCAGACACACCGAGCTCCGCGATACGCCCCTCGTAGCCCTGCTCTTGCTCATCGACGAAAGCGGTCACGAGTTCCTGCGCTTGGTCGGCAAACGTCAGCCTGAGTTCGGGCTGTGTTCCGTAGCGGCCGCTGTAGATGCCTGTGCCATGCATAGCGAGCATGAGCCCGGCGTATCGATCGTGATCTGTCACCGCGGCGATCCCGGCCCGATAGAAGGCAAGGTGCACAGGCACCGGGACATCAAGGAAGTTTTGCGGGCGGCCTTCAGCGTCAAGGCGCGGCGCGCGTTCCCACACTGCCCAGCCATCGTCGTGCCGACGCGCAAGGATCTCAAGAGACGCGAACGGCTCGGGTCGCGGTTCCCAAGACCGGACGAACTGGCCAGCCAGATCCGCATGATCCGTTTGAAGGACGATCTGCCACGTATCCCTCTGCTCAAGCACGAACACAAGATGACGGTAGCGCCTCCCGGCCTAGCGCACCTCCGGGAATCCGGTTAGTGACGTTTCGGGTTCTTGCGGACTCGACGCATGCACGCACGGCCCGCCTCCCGGGCTACCCGCCCGCAAATACCAGGGGCCGGAGTTCGTTGTGAGCCCTCCGCCTGTCACATGGCTTGGTCGAACTCGCCCGGTATCGGGCGACGCCGACAGCACCTCCGACGGCGCCGGGATCAAGAACGCGAATCATGAAGGCTTCGTCCGGTACGCCCTCCCACTGGCTCTCGATCCCATAGCGGGACGCAGGCTCGAATCCAAAGCGCGGATAGTAGGACGGATGCCCGAGCACGACGACGAACGAGCCCTCACTCGCGGCACGAATCATGCGCAACCACGGCATTCACCACGTGGTCGTGGCAGAGGGCCAGGCGGTCGTCGGAATCCTCAGCTCGTTCGATCTGCTGCGCCTGGTCGAAGACCACCGCTTTGTCGCCAAGAACGCCCCGACCCCCTCCAGCCGGAAGGGCGGTAGCCGGAAGAAGGCGGAGCTCAACAGCGAGACCGACGCCTGAGCTGCCCTTCCGCACCTCCAGCCCGAGGCCCGCGGCCGGGGCCCCGGGGCCCGAGGCCCAAGCGTCGGGCGGTCGGAAGGACTACGTTGCCGGGATGGGCTTCTCGACGCGGCCAACACTGAGAGGATTCGGCGGCGCCGTCTGCGCGGGCCACTACCTCGCGGCGCAGATCGGTGCCCAGATCCTGGCGGAGGGCGGCAACGCTGCCGATGCCGCATGCGGCATGGGCCTTGCCGAGCAGGTTCTCGAGCCGCACATGAACGGCCCGGCCGGCGAGGCACCGATCCTCGTCCGACCCTCGGGCGGCGACACAGTGCATGCGATCTCTGGCCAGGGCGTCGCGCCTCGAGCAGCAACGATCGACGCCTTCGAGGCCTTGGGTCGCGACCGAATCCCCGGCAGCGGGCTTCTGGGCGCCACCGTGCCGAGCGCCCTCGACGCCTGGTGTCTCCTCCTCGAGCACTTCGGCACCCGCACCTTCGCGGAGGTCAGCGCGCCCGCTCGCTCCCTGGCCGAGAGCGGCTTTCCCCTCGAGCCATTCCTACGCGAGACGCTGCTCCTGCTCGAGGAGCGCTTCGAGACGCTCTGGCCAACGAGCGCCGCGCTCTACACGCCGACCCCGGTGATCGGCACGCGGATGTGCAACCCGGCTTGGGGCTCTGTTCTCGGCGAGCTTGCACAAGCAGAAAGGCAGACCAGCGGGGGTCGAGAAGCAGGGATCCGAGCGGCCCGCGACGCCTTCTACCGCGGCCGTGCCGCGGACGTCATCGACTCGTTCGCTCAGGCGGAGACGGCCGACGAGGACGGGCGGCGCGATCGCGGCTTGCTGAGCGGCGACGACCTCGCGCGCTACGAGGGCCGCATTGAGGACGCGCTCTCGATCGAGGCGATGGGTGCCCAGATCTGGAAGTGCGGCCCCTGGTCACAGGGTCCGGTGTTTCTCCAGCAGACGCGGCTCGTGGACGGGATCGATCTCGACGCCTTCCGTGCGGCTGACCCGAAGGCTCTCCACTTCTGGATCGAATGCGCGAAGCTCGCGTTCGCAGACCGAGAGGCCGCCTACGGCGATCCACTCTTTGCGGATGTCCCGCTCGAACAACTCCTGTCGACGTCGTACGCCGCAGAGCGCCGTTCGTTGATCGACCCGGAAGAGGCGTCACTGGAGATCCGGCCCGGCGTTGGCAAGCTCCCGCGTGGATGGCCGTGGGTCAGCGACGAGGAGCTGCCGCCCGCCGAACCGCAGGCGTTCGCCGCCGCGAAGGGTCGCGGCGACACCACTCACCTCGACGCCGTGGATCGTGATGGAACCATCGTCGCCGCGACCCCCAGCGGGGCGTGGATTCAATCGTCTCCCGTGATCGCAGAGCTTGGCATGCCGCTGGGCACGCGCGCCCAGATGTTCAGCCTGGATCCCTCACATCCAAACGCTCTGGCGCCGGGCAAGCGCCCTCGCACTACGTTGACCCCGAGCCAAGCCACGCTTCCGGATGGACGGCAGATCGCTTTCGGTACGCCGGGCGGAGATCAACAGGACCAATGGACACACCAACTGTTCCTGCGACTGCTCGGGGACAAGCCGGACGAGCTCCAGAGCGCGATCGACGCACCGACGGTGCACATCCACCACGTGCCAAGCTCGTTCTACCCTCGCATGGCGCTCCCTGGCGCGGTCGCCGCAGAATCGCGGCTTCCAGCCGAGTCGATCGCGTCCCTGCAACGACGCGGACACCGCATCACGCGCAGCCACGCGTGGGAGCACGGCCGCGTGATGGCGGTGTCCCGCGACCCTCGCAGCGGTCTGTGCGAAGCCGGTGCATCGCCGCGCAGCGAGATCGCCTACGCGATCTCGCTGCCTTGAGCCCCGGCGGATAGGCACCTGGCCGAGCCGCGACCGAGGACGGTCTCGCTGGTCGAGATCGTGGCTTGCGGGTTCGTTCGCGGCCGGGCCGAGCGTCTCGAGCCGACGCAGCATGTCTTCACGGTGATGACGCCGCAAGCCCTCCCACGCGTCGATGTCTGACCGCAACCAGACGACCGTGCCGCCGATCTTGCCTCGCGAGAGCAGCCGCCACCCGGGGTGATCGACGTCGAAACCGGCCGCGCGAAGCCCGCGGTAGAACGCCTTGACGCCCAGCTCGATCCCGTGCGCTAGGCCCCGCGCATCGACGTGGAAGGTACCGCTCAGGCTTCCCGACGCCGGATCGAGTATGCACTCAGCAGTTCCCGCGACGCGGTCGCGGAGCATCGCTTCGCTGAAACGTTCGAGTACGCCAGCGTCGCGTGTGACGTCTGGGAGGGTCTCAATATGGATGGTGTGATCGCCCACTCAGACATCGCCGTCCCGTCGATTGCTAGACATCAGTCAAGAGGTACCCGGCTCACGACGACGCGAAATCAGAGGTCACCCTGATCTACGCAAGAAAGTACGCACAATTTCGGCCGCGAGTAGCGATCCGAAATCGTCAGCGCACGAGGACACGACGGAGGTAGCAATGAACGTGGTTCCCCGTTTGGACAAGCTCTACACCGGCGTCGTACACGACGTGATGCGCGACCTGGAGCTGTCGGGCTTCGTTCTGCCACCCGATATCCGACCGCTCTTCCCCGAACAGACGCTGGCGGGCGTTGTCTCGACGGTCAGCGGGAAGGTCGACACATCGGCCGACGCCCACCAGACGCTGCTCGAATGGACGGGGCTCCTGTCGAAGGCCAAAGCCGACACGGTTCTCGTCTGCCAGCCGAACGACGGCGTCATTGCCCACATGGGAGAATTGTCCGCCGAGACCTTGAAGCTAAGAGGGGTGCGCGGCTACGTCGTCGACGGTGGGTGCCGCGACGTCAACTTCATCATCGAGCAGGAGTTCCCCGTCTGGTACCGCTACCACACGCCCCGAGACGTGGTCGGCTACTGGCTACCGGATCAGTTCGAGGTGCCCATCGCCATCGGCGAGGTGACCATCAACCCCGGCGATCTGGCGCTTGGCGACCGCGACGGCATGCTCATCCTGCCGCAGGACCGGGCCGAGGAGATCGTCACGGCCGCGGAACTAGCGATGGCCACCGAGAATCGGGTGCGCACCGCGATTCTCGACGGTGTCGATCCCCAGGAGGCGTACCTGAAGTACGGCAAATTCTAGGCGCGCGGCCCTGCATCGGCCGAGGCGTTCGGCCGGACCCGCCTCCACAGCGGAGATCTGGTCCACTGTCGCTCACCCTGAGCGAGGAGGATCCCGTGGCACGCACGAAGCAGGATGTCGCGTACGTCTTCATTCATCCGGGGTGGCGCGGAGCCTGGTGCTGGGATCGGGTGCTGCAAGTCATGGCAGCCTGGGGCCGGGAGGCGTACGCGGTCGACTGTCCCGGACACGGCGAGCGGCTCGACGAGATCGAGCAAGCGACCCTTGCCGGCTATCCGCTCGCCGTAATCGACCTGATCGAGGCAAAGGAGCTCGAACGGGTCGTGCTCGTCGGGAACTCGACTGGCGGCCTGGTCGCGCAGCTGGCCATGCAGGAGATCCCTGACCGCGTCGTGCACGCAATCTGGTACATGGCCTTTCTGCTGAAGGACGGCGAGTCGATCCTCGATGCCTGCCCGCCAGAGTTCTCGCTCGGACTCGACCAGCTAACGGGAAACCGCTACCCGGTCCCGCCGCACGACATCGTCCGCGAGCGCTGGATGCAGGACATGACCGCCGAAGCTCAGACCGCCGATCTCGCCCGCTGGCAGGAGCAGCCGCTCCGCTCCTTCACGGACAAGCCTGAGTTGAAGCGGTTCTACTCCGACCCACGCGTGACGGCGATCCCGAAGAGCTTCATCAACGGCGTCAAGGACGTCTGCTTCGACTGGGAGTACCGCAAGGCCTGGGATCCCCGACTGTCCGGCAACATCACCGACTTCACATACGCGGAGGTGCCCGGGAGCCACTGCTGCTTCAACTGCCACCCGGAGGAACTCGCGCTCGCCGTCATCGAGCTCGCCGAGTACGAGCACCGCGGTGAGGGCTACGCGACCGAGCAGCTCTGGACAAGGAGCACCGGACTCTGACGCGAATTCCGGATGCCGCTGCTGCGCGGCTATCTCGTACACCAGCGTACCGCCGCTGGAGGGGCTACCTTGCGGCGATGGAGCGCAGGACACTGCTCACGCCTCGGAGCTTGGGCGGCGCCGTCCTCCTCCCCTTTTCGACAGCGACGGTGAAACTGGCCCTGGCCGTCGTCACCGCGACGGTACTTGGGGTCGCAGCGGCGCAGGACGGAGTCGCAGCCCAGAGCGCGAGCGCGAAGACACGCCTTGCGATCAAGCGAGTTGCAACGGGCTTCGACGCTCCGACGCACGTTGCCGCCCCTCGCGCGGAGAGGGGCCGCCTGTACGTGGTCGAGCAGTCTGGTCGGATCTGGCTGGTCGAGGGAGGACGCCGACGCGCACGACCGTTTCTCGACATCCGGGGTCGAGTGGGCGACGCCCCTGAGCAGGGACTATTGTCGGTCGCCTTCCATCCGGACTACGAAGAGAATCGCAAGCTCTACGTCAACTACACGGACAACCGCGGGAACACCCGGGTCGTCGAGTTCCGGTCGAACGAGAGAATCGCGATCAAGCGCACGGGGCGACAGCTCCTCTGGGTTCGCCAGCCCGAGCCGAATCACAACGGCGGGCAGCTCGCGTTCGGTCCGGATGGCCATCTCTACGTCGGGATGGGCGACGGCGGCGGACCGGGAGACCCCGGCAACAACGGACAGAACGACAGGTCTCCGCTCGGCAACCTGCTGAGCACGAACGTCGACAACGAGAACGCGGCGTGGATCACGGTCGGCTACGGCCTCCGCAACCCGTGGCGCTTCTCGTTCGACGCCGACGAGGGCGACCTGTACCTCGCCGATGTAGGGCAGGAGAGCGTCGAGGAGGTCAACTTCACGCCACGGTTCAGTCCTGGAATCGAGAACTACGGCTGGAACGTCTACGAGGGCAACGCGAGGTTCGAAGACAAGGCCGTCAACCGGCGAGGCAACCTCGTCATGCCGATTGCGACCTACGCGCACTCCCTAGGGTGCTCGGTGACCGGCGGCTTCGTCTATCGCGGTACGCGACTACCGGCGACACGCGGACGCTACTTCTACGGCGACTTCTGCAGCGGGCGGATCTGGAGCATGCGCGTGCGGGATGGCGAGGCAACTGGCCACCGGCGCGAACGATTCGTAGTGCCGCAGCTCGTCTCGTTCGGTGAGGACGGACGCGGGGAGCTCTATCTCGCGTCCCGTGGCGGCTCCATCTTCAAGCTCGTCAAGCGGTAGCCGCCGCCGCTCGCGCGTTGCGGTGGGCCGGAGAGCTGGGGCGCGGATCTGTCAGCCGGCGCGAAGCCGGGGAATCGCGTCCGAGGCGATGCGCTCGGCCATCGTGCCCTGGTCTGCGGCGGGCTGATCGAGGATGAACTCCTCGATCCCGACCTCTCGGTAGCGTCCGACCACCTCTTCGAAGGCGTCGATGCTCGACCACGGGTCGGGCAGACCGTGCTCGACGAGCTGTGCCGCCCACACATACAGCGACCGTCTGATGCTGGCTGGATCGCGGCGGATGGTGGCGCAATGGTCGTCCAGGGTCTCGTTGCGCTGCCGGATCTCCTCAATCGAGCCGAACGAGTTCCACGTGTCGGCGTACTCGGCGCAGATGCGGAGCATCTTGGGGCGGTGTGCGCCGAGCGTCAACGGTGGGCGCGGGCTCTGTACAGCGCGTGGCCTGACGAAGGCCCCCTCGAGCCTGTAGTGATCACCGTGGAACGTCGTCGTCTCGTTGCGCAGCAGGCTGTCGAGCACCTGCACGGCTTCGCGAAACACGTCGACCAGCTCACCTGGCGGCGGGAGCGTGATGCCGAAGCGAGCATGCTCATCCTTGAACCAGCCGGCACCGAACCCGAGCTCGAGCCGGCCGTTCGAGACGTGGTCGACGGTGACGGCCGCCTGTGCCGTGATCGCGGGGTGACGGAACGTGTTGCAGCTGACCAGAACGCCCACGCGGATGGTTTCAGTGCGAGCGGCAAGGGCACTCAGCAGCGTCCATCCCTCGAAGTACGGGCCAGTGGGTTGGCTCGGCTGGTTGAGGTGGTCGCAATCCCACACGGAGTCGAAGCCGAGCTCCTCGTAGTGCTGCCAGCGTCGAGCAAGTTCCTCGAACTCGAGGTTCTGGTCGGTACAGATCCCGAAGCGGACACGGCTCATAGGGGCCCATCGCCGCCGACGCAGCAGTTGCTGCTCACGCTGGTGTTCATGATCCCCCTAGCCTAGATCGACTTGAACCGCGCCATGTTCTCGGTCATGGCCGTCTCGGTTGGCAGCCGCTCCATACTCGAGGCGCCAAAGAAGCCGGCGACGCCTTGTGCGCCCGCGAGCACGAATGCGGCATCCGCCGGCTCGGCGATCGGCCCGCCATGGCAGAGGACGAGCACGTCGGGGTTCACCGCCTTGGCCGCGTCGTGCATCGCCTGAACAAGCTCGACGCAGTCGTCGAGGCTCCGCGCCGTTTGCGCCCCGATGCTGCCCTTGGTGGTCAGCCCCATATGCGGGACGAGAACGTCGGCGCCGGCCTCGGTCATCGCCGCAGCCTGCTCGACATCGAACACGTAAGGACAGGTCAAGAGCTCGAGCGCGCGGGCCTCGCGAATCAGCTCGACCTCGAGCTCGAAGCCCATTCCCGTCTCCTCGAGGTTCGCTCGAAACGTTCCGTCGATCAGCCCCACCGTCGGGAAGTTCTGAACGCCCGTGAACCCGATCCGTTTCAGCTCCTGGAGGAACACCGGCATGAGCCGGAACGGGTCGGTGCCGCAGGCGCCTGCGAGCACGGGCGTCGTCTCGACAACGGGTAGCACTTCGGCGGCCATCTCGACGACGATCGCGTTGGCGTCGCCGTAGGGCATGAGCCCTGCGAGCGACCCGCGTCCAGCCATCCGGTACCGACCTGAGTTGTAGATGACGATCAGGTCAGCGCCGCCGGCCTCAGCGCACTTGGCCGACAGCCCGGTGCCAGCTCCGGCCCCGATGATCGGCCGCCCTGCATCCGCCTCAGCCTGGAGCCTTGCCAGAGCTTCGTCGCGCCTCATGACTTCCACTCGCCGTGCAGCTCGTGCAGACGCTCGGCCATCTGCCGGGCGAACGCCGGATCGTTGATCTCGAGGTCGAGCCAGTGCGTCTCCACGTCTGGGTCGAGATGCTCACGGAGTCCGTCGAAGAGTGCCCGGTCAGCAGCCGGATCGTGGAATACCTGCCCCTCTACTGCGATGGCGGACACTCCGCGCAGCGGCACGAACAACGCGGTCGGTCCGGTTGCCTCGTTCAGTTTCGTGGCGATCTGTCGGGCAAGCTGAGCACACTCCTCGGGCGTCGTACGCATCAGCGTGACCGAAGGGTTGTGGACGTACAGGTTTCGCTCAGCGAACGCCGGCGGCACCGAGTCCTTCGGGCCGAAGTTCACCATGTCGAGCGCTCCGAGGGACACCACCTGGGGCACGCCGAGCCGACCGGCCACCTCGAGACGCTCGGCCCAGGCCGGGAGCACACCCCCGACCAGCGCGTCACACAGCTCGGTCGTCGTCACGTCGAGGACCGCCTCGATGAAGCCGGCGCTCACGAGCTCCTCCATCGACTGCCCGCCCGTGCCGGTCTGATGAAAGATCAGCACCTCGTAGCCGAGCTCCTCCAGACGCTCCCGAGCGACCGTCACGCAGTCGGTGGTGACTCCGAACATCGAGGCACCGACAAGCGGGCGCGCCACGTCGAGCTCCGGCGCCGTCGCCTTGACCATGCCTGCGATCGCTCCCGCTGCATTGGTCAGGATCTGGGCGGAGATCTGGTTGACGCTCGCGATGTCGACGACCGAATACATCATGGTTACGTCGGCTGCGCCCACATACGGGCGGGTGTCGCCAGACGCCATGGTCGACACCATCAGCTTCGGCACGCCGACCGGCAGCGCTCGCATCGCCGCCGTGGCGATCACGGTGCCGCCGGAGCCGCCAAGACCAGCGACCCCGTCGATCTTGCCCTCCTTGAAGAGATCGACCGCAACGGTCGCGGCCCCCCGTGCCATCGCGTCGACGGCGGCGCCGCGGTCGCTAGCGTTCACGAGATCGACGAGCTCGCTGCCGCCTGCCTTGGCCACCGCTGCGCTCGTGATGTCGGGAGCGACTTGCGGTTCGCCGACCACACCCGCGTCGACGAGCATGACGCCGAGCCCATGCTCGCGGATCCGATCGGCCATGAAGGCGTACTCGACTCCCTTCGTGTCGAGAGTTCCGATCAGGGCAACGACTGGCACGGGTCTGTGGTCTACCGGCACCGAGTCACGGTGCAACCCGCTCGCCGAGGTGAGGGTCGAGCGTGCGCGGCTGGTAGCGGCCGGCGGTACGTGAGCCGACCCACTGCTCGTCCTCGACGAGCGGCGTTCCGCGCAGGATCGTCGTGACGACCTTGCCGTGAAGCTCCCAGTCCTCCCAGGCGTTGTAGTCGCCGCCCATGTGATGCTCACTTGCGCGAACTGTCCAGGTGCGGCTCGGGTCGATGATGGCGATATCGGCGTCGGAGCCCGGCTGGATCGCTCCCTTGCGGGGGTAGAGGCCCATCAACCTCGCCGGGTTGCTGGAGATCAACTCCACGAACCGTTGCAGGCTGATGCGGGCCTCGTGGACACCACGGTGGTAGAGGACGGGGACGCGCATCTCGACAGCGTTCTGCCCGCCCTGAGGCGTTTCGACCGAGGTGCCCATGTGGCGGTAGCGGATGTCGGCGTTGAGGCCGTAATGGTCGGAGCTGACAACCTGAAGGCGCTCGTCCGCGACCGCACGCCAGAGCTCGTCCTGGTCCGCCTGAGTCTTGATGGTGGGGAAATTCGAGACGAGGAGGCCGCGGTTCTCGTCGTCGAACAGCTTCTCCGAGGTGTACGAGAGGTAAACGATCAGCGTCTCGCCGAACACTGGGAGGCCCCGGCCTCGGGCTTCGGCGAGTGCGTGGACGCCGGCGGCTGCGGCCATGTGGAACACGTAGAGCGGCGAACCGGTGCGCTCGGCGAGCAGCAAGCAGCGACGAATTGCGAGCTCCTCGACGAGCGGCCCTCGAGTTTCGGCGATGTAGCCGCCATGCGTCTTTCCCTCGCGAACGTATTTCTTGGTGAGCCAGTTCGCGAGCGCATCGTCCTCGGCATGGACGATCGACATGCCACCGTGCGCGGCGACCTCGGTCATGACGCCGTAGCGGTGACCATCGTCGGACATCCACCCGTACGTCGTAAGGGTCTTGATCGTCGGGATCCCCGAGCGGATGACGTCGCCGATCTCCTCCAGCACCTCGAACGGCGTCTCGCCCGCGAGCAGCGCGTGCAGCCCGTAGTCGACCGCCATCGATCCGTCTGCCTCTGCGCGCTTGAACGCGACCGCTTCGTGCAGAGACATGTCACCTTCCCGGAAGGCGAAATCGATGATCGTCGTCGTTCCGCCCCAGGCAGCCGCCCAGGAGTGCTCTTGCCCCTCACATTTCGTCTCCCGCCAGCCCAGGTTCCAGTGACAGTGCGGGTCGACTCCCCCGGGGATGACGATCTTCCCGCTCGCGTCGATCTCGCGGCCAGCTTCGGACAGGGCACCCGGGCTGGCGACGGCGGCGATGTGCTCACCCTCGATGGCGACGTCGAGCATTTCGACTCCGCCGGGAGTCACAACGTCTCCATTCCGGATCAGCAGGTCAACCACTACGAGCCTCCTCTCCGCGCGCCTCAACGCACCGCGCAACGACTACCGTACAATCGCCGGCACGGCAAGGGCGAGGAGCGGAGTGGAGCACACGCGGCGAAGGCCGCCATTGTCACTCGAGTTCGATGGCCTGGTCGCTTGCCGACCCGACCAAATCGAGGACCCCTACGCCCTGTACGCACGGCTGCGGGAGGAAGACCCGGTCTACAGACACACGGACCAGATCGTCATCAGCCGGTTCGACGACGTGAGCCAGGTCCTGCTCGACGCGGGGACGTTCCTCAGTGGGCACGCAGGCCTGCGCGGCAGCCGCGTCCGCGCCGCGCTCAACGCCGCCTCGCCCGAGCAGCACAACAAGCTGGTCGAGGTCCTCGAATTTCGTGGCGGGGGGCTTAACCACCTCAACGACGAGCAACACGCCCGTCTCCGTGCCCTCTCACATCGGGCGTTCACGCCGCGCGTCGTGGGTCGCCTCGAAGGCCGGATCCGCGACATCGCTCACGAGTTGCTCGACAAGATCGAGGCGCACGGGAGCCGGTTCGAGCTGATCGAGGCGTACGCGTTCCAGCTACCGCTATTCGTCATCTGCGACATGCTCGACGTCCCGCGCCAGGACAGCGACATCATCCGGGGTTGGTCGAACAACATCGCCGCGTTCCAGGACGGAACCAACGCGGCCGCCCTCGACGCCGCCCATGCAAGCATGTTCGCGCTTCGCGACCACTTGCGGGCGGTCTTCGCCCGACGCCGAGGGACCCACACCACCGACGTGATGGGCGCTCTCCTCGCCGCCGAAGGCGACGATGGCGATCAGTTCTCGGAAGACGAGCTCCTGCCGGTCATAGCCCACTTTGTCTTCGCCGGACACGAGACGACCACCAACCTGATCGGCAACGGAGTCCGCGCTCTTCTCATCGACCAGCCTGACCAGTGGCAGCTTCTCCTCGAGGACCCCGAGCTGGTGCCGGCCGCCGTCGACGAGCTCCTCCGTTACGACAGCCCTGTCCAGCTCACCAACCGCACCGCAGCCACCGACACGGAGATCGCGAGCACATCAATCCGTCAGTGGGACACCCTCGCCCTGATCATCGGCGCTGCAAACCGGGACCCCGAACACTTCACCGAGCCCGACCGCGTCGACGTTGCGCGGAGGCAAAACCGCCATCTCGGCTTCGGACTCGGCCCCCACTTCTGTCTTGGCGCAGCCCTCACCCGCGTCGAAACCACGATCGCGCTAGAGAGCCTCATTGACCGCTTCCCGGACCTCGGCGTCGCTGACTCTGACGCAATCCGCTACCGACCCGATCACCGACTGCGGGGACTCGAGCGCCTGGACCTCACAAGCTGACTCACGGGCGGGCAACGAAGCTCGACCGGGCTCAGCCCCGCTCGGTCGCGCTCGCGGCGTCGAGCATCGCGTGCGCGACCTCGATCTTCGGGACCGCGGGCGCGGGAAACGACATCCGGCTGTGTGTCAAGCGGAGCCCGAGCACGAGCTCGGCCATCTTGTACGTCAGCGGACCGGGATTGATGACGGGAACGGGCAGGTTCTCGGCCAGGTAGTCGCCCGCCTGGTGAAGCGTGGTCGACCCCAGGATGATCACGTCGGCGCCGCTCTCCACACACCGCTCGGAAGCCGCCAGGAGCGCGGGAAACGCAGTGTCTTCCTTGCCGGTGAGGAGGTTCTCCCAGTCAGACTCGACCCCGGTGCCCTCGATCGCCGCGCATCGATCAGCAACGCCGTACTCCTTCATGGTCTTCTTGTAGAGCAGCGCGACCGCGTTGTTTCCGGCGCGTCCGCCCTCCGGGTCTCCATACGTGACGATGCCGAATGAGTTGCCGAGCGTGAGCGCAACCAGGTACGAGGTCTTTGCGGGCCCGATCACGGGGATGTCTAGAACCGAGCGCAGCGCACCGATGCCAGAGTCGCTCATCGAGTCGATGCAAACGGCGTCGTAGCCGTCGTCCTGGGCGCTGATACCCGCCTCGTACACGCCCATGTCGGCGATCAGCCAGTCGTGCGGGCTGTCGAACATCGCGCAACTCGCCCTGGCCGGTCGATAGTCGAACTCGATGTCCGGACCGAGACTCACCCAGTCCCGTTGCAGTCTGCGTTTGTCGACGCCCGCGTCGCTCAGCGGGAACGGAACGATGACCAGAACCTTGTGCATGACGTTCTCCTCGGGTCGAGACGACGGCGCTGTCGCACGCTTCTACACGCGCGCGTGCGCGAAGTCAACGTGCGGGCCGCGATCGGAGAGCTCGCGAAGCTAGAGGTCGTCGCTCGCCCCCGGCAAGACGACGACCTTGCCCGGCCGCGATGGTCGCTCCACGGCCTCGTGAGCCGCGGCGATCTCGTCCAGCGGGAACCGCTCAGCGATCGCCAGGCCGTCCCAACCGTCCTCGAGGGCTGCGTTAAGTGCGTCGGCCGCCTGGAGCTTGGCTTCCGGTGGGAAGTCATCGCTGCCCAGGAAGTAGATGGTGGCGTTCGCGAACACCAAGGGCCAGACGGGGACCGAGGGCTCCGCCACATCGGTTGCGTACGTCGAGATCGACCCGTTGGGTGCCAGCACGTCGATGTCCGTCGCAAGATTCGCGCCGAACGCGACCTCGACGATGTGGTCGACCCCACCGGGAGCGACGGCCTCGATTCGCTCGGCGGCGCCTTCGCCCGAGACCACGACCCCAGCCTCGCCGATCAGGCGCAGCTCATCAGCCTGCGACTCGGAGCGCACGACCGTTGCGACGCGGGCGCCGCCGCGGTGGGCCAGGTGCGCTGCGCACCTACCGACCGCGCCTGCCCCACCCTGCACGAGCACCGTCTTGCCACGAACGCCGCCGCCAGCGAACACGCAGCGGTGCGCCGTGATCCCTGGAATGCCGAGACACGCTCCTTGCTCGAAGCTCGCCGTGGCTGGAAGCGGCACCGCCTGATCCGCGAGTACGACGCAGAATTCGGCTGCCGTGCCGAACGGACGGTACGACTGCGCCCCGAAGCACCACACGCGCTCGCCGATCCGGGCGGCCGAGACGCCCTCCCCAACAGCGTCGACGACACCAGCGCCGTCGCTGTGTGGAATCACCCTCGGATAGGGGATGCCCCGACCGAAGGTGTCAGCTCGCTTCTTGACCTCGCCGGGGTTGATGCCAGAGGCGTGGACGGCGAACCGCACCTCGCCCGGGCCGGGCCGGGGCGCCGCCATCTCCCCAACCTGAAAGACCTCGCGCGCCGGGCCCTGCTGCTCGTACCACGCTGCGCGCATGACTGGTCGGTCAGTCGTCATCGGGAAGACGGTAGCGGCTCGCTCCCCCCGGTAGACTGCCCCGAACGGCGCCGTCATGGAACCTGAGGCAAGACCGTCGAGATCAAGCTGTGTGACGTGATGCGCATCCGCGATGGCAAGGTCGCCGAGGGACGGAGCTACTTCGACCTCGCCGGTCTCGAGCGCCAGCTCGACTAACTCACACGCGCGCTACGAGAGGTCGACGACGAGGGAGGCTCCAAGAGATGGCGAGTCATGCGACAGGTGACGGCGGAATCCCACCCCGGGACGCGACGGAACGCGGACTGAAGCGGGTCATGTCCCTCGGCGGCGCATACGGCACCCGCAACTACACCGTCAAGGACCTGCGTGATCAAAAGGGCAAACGTGTGCTCGTCGAGACGTTGCCGTTCTCGCCTGACGAAGCCGCGGCGGCCGAGGCGGCGGGGATCGACACCATGAAGGTGCGCTTCGATCCGAGCCAGCCGGCGCTTGCCGCAACGATCAGACGCGCCGCGCCGAACACGTTCATGTCGTTCTCGGTGCCGCTGGTGGCAGCAGCCAGCGAGACGGAGGCTGTGCGTCTCGCGTACGACGCGATGGCTCTGGGAGCCGACGGGATCATGTGTCAATGGAGTCCACGATTCATCAGTGCCGCGGCCGAAGCCGGCGTGCCGGTCCAGGGCCACGCAGGCTTGGTGCCGCGGAAGAGCACGTGGACCGGAGGCTTGCGAGCCGTCGGCAAGACCCTTGACGAAGCGCTCTGGGTCTATCGCGAGATCAAGGACTTGGAGAACGCCGGCGCCTGGGCGGTCGAGGTCGAGGTCATTCCCAGCGAGCTATTGGCCGAGATCACGAAACGCACGACGCTCCTGACCTCCTCGATCGGTGCTGGCAGCGGCGGCGATATCCAGTTCCTGTTTGCGGAGGACATTCTCGGAACTGGCCCCCCACCGTATCCCCGGCACTCGAAGCAGTACCGCAATCTCTACAAGATGCAGCAGGAGATGCAGGCTGAGCGGATCGCCGGTTTCAAAGAGTTTGTCGACGATGTCGAGCACGGTGGCTTCCCGGGCCCGGAACATGTCGTGCGGGCTCCGGCCGGCCTGATCGCCGAGTTCGTCGCTGCCGCGGATGCCGATCTAGTCTGAAGCCGAGGCGGATTCGAGCGCGCGAAGAACGGCCACCGAGATCTCCTCTGTCCCGTCGCTGCCTCCGAACTCGAACGGCAGAACACCACCGGCGAAGGCCGCGTCCACGGCGTCGCGCAGGCGGTTGGCGGCGGTACCGCAATCGGGGACGCCGTGCGACTCATCGAGCCAGTCGAGCATCATGGCAGCAGAGAGCAACATGGCCGTCGGATTGGCGCGGCCCGAGCCGATGATGTCCGGCGCCGTGCCGTGGCACGGCTGAAAGAGCGCGTGCTCGGTGCCGACGTCGGCGGAGGGCGCCATGCCCATGCCGCCGATGAGAGCGGCCCCGAGATCCGACAAGATGTCTCCGAGGAGGTTCTCGGTTACGAGCAGGTCGTACGACCACGGCCGTGTGACGAGGTTCATGGCCATCGCGTCGACGTAGCAATGGTCGGCCTCGAGGTGCGGGTGTGCCGCGGCTCGCTCGTCGAACACGTCGCGGAAGAACGCGAAGGACTGGAGCACGTTGGACTTGTCGACACACGTCACTCTGCCCGGACGTCCTTCGTCCTTCCGTCTATTAGCTAGCGCAAACGTGAAGTCGAAGACTCGCTCGCACGCCGGCCGGGTGACGACCAGGCTGTCACGGGCCTCGGCATCGGCCTCCAGCGTCCCGGCTTCCCGCTCCGCAAATAGACCTTCCGTTTGCTCGCGGATCAGCACAACGTCGAGATCGCGGGCGCGCGGATCGGCTAGAGGAAGAGGAAGCCCCGGCACCGCACGAAGCGGACGGACGCCCGCAAATAGCTCGAGGCGCTCGCGAAGATCGAGCTGGGGCGCGATCTCCCGACCGTCGTCGGTACGAACGTGCGGAAGGCCCATTGCGCCAAACAGGATCGTGTCGGCCCGCGCCGCCTCAGCGAACGTCTCGTCGGGAAGGGCGACGCGAGTGCGTGCGTAGAGCTCAGCGCCAGCCTCGAGTTCGGAGAACTGCAGGTCGAAGCCACGAAACTGTGTCGAAAGTGACCGAAGCGCCGACAGGCAAACGTTCATCACCTCCGGCCCGATACCGTCACCAGACAGGACGGCGACGCGAAAGACCGGCGCAGCAGGCATCAGGCCCGATCCTAGACCAGGGCGATCGCGGAGCGTTCATCGGAGCCCATCCGCCTCGTGGTGCCCGTCCGGCGTCGCGGCCGCAGCTAGGGCAGAATGCCCCTCCCACCCACTTTTCTTCTCCAAGTTTCAGGAGGCGTGTCCCAGATGAACATGGCAGAGAGTGTCCAGATCAACCGTCCGCCGGAAGACGTGTTCGCGTACGTGTCCGATGTGACGAACGACGCGAATTGGCAGCAGTCGGTTGTTGAAGCGAGGATGACCTCCGACGGCCCGATTGGCGTCGGCAGCACCGGCGTACACCGCGTCAAGTTCATGGGCATGAGCGACGACTACGGCTGGGAGCTCTCAGAGTTCGACGCGCCGAACCGCGCGACCTGGAAGTTCGTGTCCGGTCCCATGACAGGCGAGAGTGGGTACGTACTGGCGACGTCCGGCGAGGGCACCTCGTTCACCTGGAGGGGCGATGTTCAGCCGCAGGGCGCGCGGCGCATACTCGCACCGATCATGGGCCCGCTGTTCAGGAAGCAGGTCCGCAAGGAGCTTAAGGTCCTCAAGGGAATCCTCGAGGCACGGGCCTGAGGCTGGTCCGGCGCATCGCCGCGTTCATCGGACGTTGACGTCCGTATCATTCTCGAGCCGTGGTCACGTTCGTCATAGCTGAGACGTTCAACGGGCCTCCCGACATCGCCCAGGGAGGCTACGCGTGCGGAATGATCGCGCGTTCGTTCGACGGTCCGTCCGAGGTGACGCTGCGCACGCCGATCCCGCTCGGCCGCGACGTCCACTGCGCGCGAGACGGGGAAGGGATCGTGGTCCATGACGCCAACGGCGTTCTGCTCGCCGAGGCGTCCCCGACCGAGATCGAAGACGACGTGCCGGATCCGGTCTCCGTCAGCGAGGCGCGTGCAGCGAGCGGGCGCTACGCGGGACGAGACTCGGCCTACCCGACCTGCTTCGTCTGTGGCATCGATCGCACCGACGGGCAGCGCGTCTTTCCCGGGCCGGTTGACAATCGCGACGTCGTCGCTACACCATGGACGCCGCCGGACGCGGCGCCGGAGATGGTCTGGGCCGCGCTCGACTGCCCGTCGGGCTGGGCGGTCGACGACCTGTCAGAACCGAACCTCTTCCTCGGCCGCATGAGCGCCAGCATCGACGGTCCGATCGAGCCGGGCAGCGAGCATGTCCTTGTCGGCTGGCGCGTCGCGATCGACGGTCGCAAGCGGCATTCGGGCTCAGCCCTCTTCACCGCCGAGGGCACCCTAGTGGCGCGCGCAAGGGCGACCTGGATCATCACCGCGCAATAGCGCGGATCTAGCTGGCTATCTCCCCCAACCCGCGCGGTTGCCGCTCTCGTCAGCATAGAAATACGTCGCCTCGGGCTTGAGTTGGTCCATCGTTGCTTGGATCGCCTGCTGCATCGCGCCGCTGTTCGTCGCTTCGTTCCCCTTCTCGACGGGAACGCTGACCTTCAACAACATCCGCATCGTCCGTGCCTCCTTCAGCTCGGGCGAACCGGGCGGCCCTCGAGCCAGCGACCGTATCGCTCGCCGGAGACTCTCGCGGGGTGCCTACTCGAGGACCGCGGCAACCTGGATTACCGGCGTGATGTCGGTGTAGTTGGGAACGTCACCCATGATCGCTTCCGCGTTGGGCCCGAAAGCGGCTTGGAACGCCTCGATCGACTCGAACTCCATGTAGCCGGACGCCACAAACGCCGACTCACTCGGGAAGATCGGGATGATCGCGTCGAAAATGACGAACGCGAAGATCAGAAGATAGGGGCGATCGGCGCCCTCGAGACCATCGCCACTGCTGATCGCCTCGAGCAGCGTCGGCACGATCCACAGGAGCAGCACCACGGCGAGAACGGCCACCAGCACCGTGCGGAACCGCGGAAACCGTAGCTTGGGAACGTGCAGACCGCTCTTCGCTGCAGGCCGCTCCTCGGCGTCTGCCATCGGCGGCGACTGTAGCTCAGACGAACGACAGCACCGGGGGCGCTAGACCGTGGCGATGTGCCGACGCCGTCGAAAACGCCGACGCGAAGATGTGGCGCCCGATGGCGAAGCAGTAGCCGTCGCGATCGGCATGCGTCTAGTGCTCGCGCAAGAGCAGGCCGGCTCCCGAAACGGGAGCGGAGAAGCCGTTCTCCCGCAGCGCGTACCAAAGCAGCATCGCGTTGATTCCGAGGATCGGGATCCCGAGCCGAGGCTCGAGCGTCTCACTCACCTGAGAGAGACTCATGTTCGTCCCACACTGGACGACAGCGTCCAGCTTGTTCTCCGAGGTCGCTAGCAGCTCGACGATCGCCCTCTCTTTGGCCGAATCAGGCACGTGCGCGATGTGGAGCGTGTTGGCACAAGAGAACCCGACAGTCGCGGCCACCTCGAATCCGAGATCCGAGTACATCTGGGCTGCGTTCTCGTTGCCGTGTTTCTCGAACGGCGTGAGGAGCCCGACTCGTCGCGCGCCGAGCTGCTCGAGCGCAGCGAGAACTGCGTCGTGGCAGGTGGCCATCGGAAGCCCGGCGTACCTCTCGACCTCCGCCATAGGCGTTCTGACCTCATCGATGCCCCGGAGTATGTGCTCGACGCTCATGCCCATGATCAGGTACTGCGGCTCGGCGAGAAGAATCTGGTCGACCGCCGCGGTGAGCCCCTCGAGGAACTGTCGTTTGTACTCGAGAACGTCGGCGGCCGTCCTCAGGTTCGGCCGGGGCGTGGAGACGTTTGCGGTATGGAGACCAACGCCCTCAAAGCCCGAGCTCGCACAGAGGATGCCCCAGAGCTCGGACTCCATGGTCGTGTTCGTCGCCGGGATCAACAGCCCGAACTTCCGCTGAGAGCTGAGCACGTCGGGATGCCCACGCCCCGGATCGATAGCGTCGAAATCAGCTACAGGCTCGCCGTTGAGGATGAGCCCGGGTGGAGCTATCTCCGGCATGGGCGGCTCGTTCGCGTCGGCGATGCGGATCTCCTTGCCCGAGATACCGCCCACGATGACCTGTCCACTCATACGCACCTCATCTATGTCCAACCTTCTTTCCCGCAAGCTAACAGTGCGCGCAGCACGAGCGAATCCGGTCGACCGATGAGGCGAAGAACCTGCTGACCGATCCGCGCGAGCGGGCTCTGCTGGATACTGCCCCTCGAGCGACGGAAGGAGAACACTGAGATGCCAGCGCACAAGCCTGAGGAATGTGACCTACTAGTGACGAAGGCCATCGCGTCCGGCGACCTGGACGCTGCGGTGGAGCTCTACGAGCCAAACGCGAGTTTCGTTGTGCCGCCGGGCGAGCTTGTGACCGGTCTCGCCGCGATCCGCGAGGTTCTACAGAGCTTCATCGCAGCGGGGGCGACGTTCGAGCTCGACTCGGTCACGGCGGTTCCAAACGGCGACGGCTCCATGGCGGTTACCCGAGCAAAAGGAAGCGCAACGAGTCCAGGCCCCGACGGCAACCCTGTCACGACGTCTTTCCATAGCGTCGAGGTTGTCCGCAAACAACCCGACGGAACATGGCTCTTCGTCATCGACGACCCGAGCGGCGCGGGTCTCGGTTAGGCCGAGTGCCGAGCAGATCAGAGACGCAGGAGCTCGTGGCCGACGAGACGATCATGACCGTGCTCGGCCCGATCGCGCCGGAGCAGCTGGGCGTCACCATCAGCCACGAGCACCTACTCGTCGACATCAGCGCGTGGTTCGTCGAGCCCGACAACCCGGCCGCGCGCACCGAGCTCGACCGTCCGATCGATATGTCGATGCTCTCGGACCTGCGCCGTCGACCGATGAGTGTGACACGCGACAATCTCGTGCTCGACGACGCTGGCCTGGCTCTAGCCGAGCTCGAGCACTTCGCTAGCGCCGGCGGGAACTCGGTTGTCGAGGTCAGCTGCTACGGACTCGCCCGCGATCCCGAGGGACTCCGCGAACTCGCACGCGCCTCGGGGCTCAACATCGTCATGTCGACCGGCTTCTACGTCGAGAGCGCCCACCCAGACTGGGTGGCTGACCGCTCCGTCGACGAGCTCGCCGATCTCATGGCCAGCGAGGTCACGCATGGCGTCGAGGACAGCGGCATACGCGCCGGGCTGATCGGAGAGATCGGGCTTACCGGCATACCGAAAGGTGCAGGCGGGAACAAGGTCGGCCCGATGACGGCCGAGGAGGAGAAGACGCTCCGCGCCGCTGGGCGCGCCTCCGTCCAGACCGGCTTAACGGCGACCGTCCACCTCGACCCGTTCGAGCCGCGAGCCGCGATCCCGGCGCTCGACGTGCTCGCGCAAGAGGGCGTTGCGCCAGAGCGGATCATCCTTGACCACATGGATCAGGTTCACGATCTCGACTACCACCTGGCCGCCGCGGATCGCGGCGTCTACGTCGAGTACGACAGCCTGGGCCGGGAGCACTACACGGACGAGTGGGGTTACGGCTTCCACTGGGGCCATGACTCCTGGCGAGTCGAGTTCGCGAAGGAGCTCATCGAGCGCGGCCATGGCGACCAACTCCTGTTCTCCCAAGACGTCTGCATGAAGACGGACCTCCGCGCCTACGGCGGCCCGGGGTACGGCCACGTTCTCAACAACATTGTTCCAACCCTGCTCGAGCTCGGGGTCGGGCGGGCCGACATCGACCGCATCCTCATCGACAACCCAGCGCGCGCCCTCCAGGCTCACGATGCGGCGTGAGCGCGCCTGCCCCAGGCGCTGGTAAGCGGGAGACGAAACGCGGCTTCTTAGCCAGGCTCGCTCGCGTGTCGGATCTCGCCCGCGAGGATGTCCATCAGCAAGACATCGCGGAGTGACCCACTCGCGTCCTGCCAGGCCGAGCGAAGGACACCAACCGGTTTGAAGCCGACCTTCTCGTAGCAACGAATCGCCGCCGCATTCTCGACCGCCGCGTCAATGGTCAGGCGATGGTGACCTCCGTCCATCGTAAGGTGCTGCGCGAGCGTTCCGAGCGCATCGGTGCCAAGCCCCTGGCCGTGCCGTGAAGGGTCAACAAACATATCGATCCAGGCCCAGCGATAGTTTGGATCGTCCTTCTCTCCGTACTCGATCAAGCCCACGACGGTCGTGCCGACCGTGATCGTGAAGCGTGCAGCAGTTGGCTTGTCCGTGAACGGAAACCCGTCGTCCACCTCACCCCACCAGTTGGCAACCTCCGGCGTCTCGGCGATTGCCGTCAATAGCGGGGCGTCTTCGAACACGAGTGGGCGCAGAGCGACTCGCTCGCCGGGTAGGCGTACCATGGTGCGAAGCGTAGAGTCGCTAGCCCCTCGCTGCGAGGTAGCGAAACGTTTCAGGTGCCGAGAATCAGCTCCAGAACTCGTCGGCCGCGTAGGGATCGTAGGATCCGGCCCAGGTCTCGGAGACCTTGCCGTCGGTGACGTGGAAGATGTAGAAACCGTTCTGCTCGAGCGTCCGGCCGTCTCGCTCGAGCTTGGCCTTCGTCAGCACGACGACATGATCGTCGTCGGCAAGCACACCGTGAGGCTCGTTCGTGATCTGGGCAGCCGCGGCCACGCTCGCGAAGAACTCCATGATCGCGTCGCGCCCTTGGTGGTCACCGCTCCACTTGTTGCGGCCCGCGGAATGCCAGACGGCGTCTTCATGGAACAAGCCACGCATCGTCTCCATGTCACCTTCGGCAAAAGCTTTGAACCCAGCGAGAACGGTCTGTGCATCAGGGTGCAAGAGATCCTCCTCAGTCGTGCGTCACGAACGTTGCAGTGCCGAGCAACATAGCTGGCGTCTTGGGAAACAGGGCGCGACCGAACTTCACCGGCCAGCCGAAGACCTAGCCGGCGCTTGCCGGCTCGGGCGGGTCGTCGTCATCGTCGCCGGACGACCGCATCTCCTTCGCCTTCACCTTGGCGCGGGTACGAGCCGCCGACGAGGCCTTGCCGCCCCGGCAGCTTCATCAGACCGCGAGGATACGAGAGCGAACTACGGATGCTCGATGACCG
>JAUVPB010000049.1 GCA_030598925.1 Actinomycetes bacterium | reverse complement strand
TTCGTGTTTCTGATCGTCGCAGTCGTTCACCTTGCCGATCGCTCCCAGCGGTTCTACTGGCGCGCACTCGCCTGGTTTACCGCCGGGCTCGTGGCGAACGGGGCGTACGGCATGGTCGAGCTCGGCTACGCGGAGACCGCGGGTGGGAACCTCGACCGGGCCGTGCTCACGCCGATCGGGAGCTACCAGCGAGGCGGCATCAACGTGTTCGGTGCCGTCGACGGGGCGAATGTCTACCGGCCGAACGCGCTGACGCTCGATCCGAACCACCTCGGGATCATGCTGATCGTGCCGATCCTCGTCCTGCTGCCGATCTACCTACGCCTGGGACGCGGTCATCGCCTTCGCATGCCGCTTGCGATCGTGCTGGCCTTCCTCGCGTTAGTCGAGCTCGCCACGCTGTCGCGCAGCGGCCTGCTCGGCATCGCGGTCGGCCTGCTTATCCTGGCGATCCCCTACGCGCGGCGCCTGTTCTCGGTTCGCCTACTCGCTCCGCTGGCCGGCCTCGCGGCGCTCGTCGCGATCATCGTCGCGCAGCGGGCTGACTTCTTCGCCGAGGTGTGGCGCGCCCGCACCTCGGTTGGCGGCAACTCAACCCGAATTCACCTCGAGTTCTACGAACTGCTCGGTCCCGTGATTCGTGATCACCCGACGTTCGGGCTCGGTCTCAACACCTTCTCAACGTACTTCGAGTTCATCACCGGCCGGAGCAACTTCGGTCCCCACTCGTACTACGTCGCCGTGCTTACCGAGACCGGGATCATCGGCGGCGCACTGTTTGTCGCCTACATCGTCTACCTGGCGTTGAGGCTGCGCCTCCTCCATCGCGTCGGTAGGCGCCTGCTTGCGACGGGCGATGAGGCTGGATCGCTGGTGCGACCCCTGGCGTTCGGTCTCACGGCGGCACTTGCTGGCACGCTCGTCGCGAACGCGTTCTACCTGACGATCCAGTTCTACTACTTCTTCGTCCTCGCCCTGTTCATCATCGCCGCACCGCTCGTCTTCTGGCGACCATCGCGGCGGGGCACGTGCGCGTCGTAGTCGTCAGTACGAGTTACCCACGCCATCGCGAGGACTTCGCGGGCCGCTTCGTGGCTGACAGCGTCGAACGCCTCCGCGCGCGCGGTGTCGACGTCGAGGTCGTGGGTCCGACGTCGTTTCGGGATTTCGGCCTCGCTGACGGCGGTATCGCGGCGGGTCTTCGGCGCAAGCCGTGGCTCGCGCCCCCGGTGCTCGCGTCAATGGTGGCCGCAACGAGACGCGCGGCACGCGCGGCGGACCTCGTTCACGCTCACTGGCTGCAGGTTGGTCTGGCGGCGATGCTCAGCGGCCGCCCCTACGTGCTGACGCTGCACGGCACCGACGTCGAGTTGGCGCGCCGTTCCAAGCGTCTCGCCGGGGCCATCCTGCGCCGCGCTCGCGGGGTCATCTGTGTGTCGAGTGCTTTGGCCGACTCGGCGCGAGCCCTCGGTGCGCTCGATCCGCAGGTGATTCCGAACGGCGTCGAGCTGCCGTCTGAGATCGGCGTCGAGGAGACGCCGCCCCACGTGCTGTTCGCCGGTCGCTTGTCAGCCGAGAAGGGCGTCGAGGACCTGATCGATGCCGCAGTCGGACTGGATGTTCGCATCGTCGGCGACGGGCCGTTGCGCGATCGCGTTCCGTCGGCGACGGGATTCGTTTCGAGATCGGAGCTATCACAGCTCTACGCCCGGGCGGCTGTCGTTTGCGGCCCGTCGCGACGGGAGGGGTTCGGCATGGTTGCGGCCGAGGCGCTGGCACATGCGCGACCCGTTGTGGCAACCCGCGTAGGCGGGCTCGTCGATCTCGTAATGCATCGCGAGACGGGTCTACTCGTGCCGCCGCGCGATCCGGCTGCGCTCAGGAGCGCCCTCGACGAGTTGCTCGCCGACGCTGGTCTTCGCGCTCGGCTCGGACGGACGGGTCGAGATCACGTGGGCTCCTACTGTGACTGGGACGCAGTCACCACGCGGTTGCTCGACGTGTACCGCGCCGCCGCTGCGTAGAGCGTGCCGGCCGGGTCTCAGACGGCGACGAACTCGGTGAGAACTACACTCGCGGCGTGCTGGCCGTCGAAGTCCTCTTCTGGAGCAGCCTGGCGCTCCTCGCGTGGACCCACGCCGGCTACCCGGTCTGCGCGTGGGCGCTGGCACGGCTACGCCCGAACGCGGTGCACGCCGCCGATATCACGCCGACCGTGAGCGTCATCATCGCCGCCCATAACGAGGGCGACGTAATCGAGCGGCGCATCGTCAACCTGCTCGAGCTCGACTACCCGCCGGACCGCATCGAGATCGTCGTCGCCTCGGACGCGTCGACCGACACGACCGACGCCATTGCTGCGCGCTTCGCGGCGGAGCACGATGGCGTCACTGCGCTCGTATGCCCCCGGGGCGGCAAGGTCGCCGCACAGGACGCGGCTGTGCGCGAGACGTCGAGCGAGCTGATCGCGTTCTCCGACGCCAACTCGCTGTGGTCGTCGGACACTCTCCGGTGCCTCGTTCGACCGTTTGCGGACGAGCGGGTCGGATACGCATGCGGCCGGCTCCAGTTGGAGCGCGCCGATGGATCGAACCGCGAAGGCGCGTACTGGCGGTACGAGCTATGGCTGCGCTCGCAGGAATCCGCGCTCGGCTCGATTACCGGCGGCAACGGCTCGGTCTACGCCGTGCGACGAGCCGACTACGCGGAGATCGACACGCGCTTCGGACACGACCTCTCCTTTCCCTACGCCATGGCTCAGCGGGGGAGACGCGCCATCTACGAGCCACGTGCGCTTGCGTCGGAGAGGCCGTCTCATGACCTGGAGGACGAGTTCGCGCGCAAGGTTCGAATGTTCGAGCACTGCTGGCTGATGGTGCTACGCGGCGGGATGTTCCGCGGCGGAGGCGCCCTGTACCTCGGGCAGCTCATATCGCACCGGCTGCTCCGGTACGCGAGCGGTCTCCTGCATCTGGCGCTGCTCGCCAGCAGTGCGGCACTCGCCAGTCGCGGTGGTGTGTTCGCCGTCGTTCTCGGCTTGCAGCTCGCGGGTCTCGCGCTGGCCGGCACGGCGCGGCTCCGTCTGCGGATCCCCGGCAGTGGCCTGGCGCTCTACTACGTTCTGGTCACCTGGGCGACCGCTGTCGCGCTTGTCCGATACCTGCGGTTCGGCGTTCCTGCCGTGTGGGACAAGGCAGAGGGGAGCCGTTGAGCGTGGCCAAACGCGCTCTCGATCTCGTCGGGGCTTCGATCCTGCTTCTGTTCACCGCGCCCATCATGCTGATCGCTGCCGTCGCGATCATGGTGGAGGACAGGGGCGCGGCCGTCTATCGACAACGACGCGTTGGCTACCGCGGTACCGAGTTCGAGCTGTTCAAGCTTCGCACCATGGTCGTGGACGCAGAGCACCAGGGCGCCGGGTATGCCGTCAACGCTGGCGATGCTCGCATCACGGCCGTCGGTCGCGTGCTGCGGCGCCTCTCACTGGACGAGTTGCCGCAAGTCTGGAACGTCATCCGTGGCCAGATGAGCCTCGTAGGCCCGCGTCCGACGCTCGCCTATCAGGTGGAGCGCTACACGCCGCGGCAGATGCGGCGTCTCGACGTAAAGCCCGGCATCACCGGGTGGGCGCAGGTCAACGGTCGCGCCGCACTGCCGTGGGATGAGAGAATAGAACTCGACATCTGGTACGCCGAGAACCAGTCCACCTGGCTCGATCTGCGAATCCTTGCTCGCACGCCTCTCGCATTGTTCAAGGGAACGTACAAGGGCTCAACCGGAGGCTGGCGCGCCTCGTAGTTGAAAGCTGGTAGCCAGGGTGGGTCCGCTCGCATGCTGCCGGACAACCAGCAGAACGGGCGAGCACGGTGGCTAGCCTTGAGGTGCCCAGTGTCGATCTTGCGATCTCTCAAGCGTGCCCTGGCGCGGCTCGCCCATGCCGTGCTGCGCCTGCTTCCGGCCAGACGCTCGAGGCGTTTGATTGCGGTCGGCGTCGCACTCGTCCTCGTCGCTGGCATCGCGGCGGGCGGACTCTGGGCCTGGAACGACCAGCGCACTGCCGATATTCGCGGGTCGGCCGAGGAAGAGTTCGTGGCGAGCGAGGGCCCGGACGTCGAGATCACGCTCGATCCCGCGCCCGCGCCACCAACCGCGCCGCCCCCCACGCTGCAACCACCGACGTTGGCTCCACCGCCGGCGCCCGCTGAGGCCGCGGCCGGCGCGCCACCACCTCCGCCACCACCGGCCGAGGTCGTTGAGTCTACGGTCGGGGAAGCAACCCGCCCGCTTGTTGAGGCGCCTGAGCTGGAACCCGAGCCGCCGACGCTTCGCTGGCCGACATGGGGGCTTGGCCCTTCTCGTACCCGCGTCGTACCAGACGAGTTCAGCCTCAAGCCGCCGTTCCGCAAGGTCTGGACGGTCAGGGGCAAGAGCCTGATGGAATTTCCACCGGCGATTGCCGACGGGCAGCTGTTCGTCGGAACGAACAAGGGCCGGTTCATGGCAATCGAGGCGGAGTCGGGGGAGATCAACTGGGAGGTAGATTTCGGCCGCTGCATCGCTGCCTCTCCGGCCGTCGAGGGTGATCTCGTCTACGTGGCGCTGATGGATCCGTGGCCGTGTCGCGACCACGACGAGTCCGCCCCCGGGTACCTCGTCGCGCTCGACTCAAACAGCGGTGAGGAGCAGTGGCGCTTCGCCGCCGGGGTCACGGAGACGTCACCGCTGGTTGTGGACGGCAAGGTCTACTTCGGCGCGTGGGACCGGCGCGTGTACGCGCTCGACGCAGCCAGCGGCGAGGAGGTCTGGTCTTTCGAGACTGGCGACCAGGTGAAGAGCGCGGTCGCCCTGCGCAACGGAACCGTGTACACGGGATCCTATGACGGCCGCATGTACGCGCTCGATGCAAGGAGTGGCGAGCTTCGCTGGGCAACTTCGGGTCGCACGGGCTTGTTTTCCTCCGGGCGGTTCTACTCGACCCCTGCAGTGGCGTACGGCCGCGTGTACGTCGGCAACGTCGACGGCCGCGTGTACGCGTTCGGCGCAGAGTCGGGCAACGTGATCTGGTCACGCACGACCGGGGGCTTCGTGTACTCCTCGCCTGCGGTCGCCGAAGAGACCGTGTACGTCGGGTCGTACGACGGCAACCTCTACGCGTTCGACGCGGTTACCGGGGACACACGCTGGGCGTTTCCGGCGGGCGGGCCTATCTCGGGCTCGCCGACGGTGATGGGCGGGCTCGTGTACTTCTCAACGCTCGACAGCAAGACGTATGCCGTCGACGCGACGACAGGAGAGCAGGTTTGGACGTTCGGCGACGGCGAGTACACCCCGCTCGTCACCGACGGTCGACGCGCCTACATCGTTGGCCTGGCACGCCTGTACGCGTTCGAGCCGGCCTCCCCGAAACGAGCCGACGCGGAGCAGGAGACCCCATCGTGAGTCACGTGCACTCGGGGTCCTGGCTACCCCGTAGGCTGCGCGCGAGATGAGGGATATATCTCGCATGCCCGGCCTGCGCTGGCTCGTCGGCGTTCTCGCGTTTGTGGTTCTGGGCGCCGCAGCGATCGGAGCTGTGCTGTGGATCTGGGATCAGCGCTCGACGCCGGTGTCGGGTGACGACCAGGCAGAGTTCGTCGCGGAGGACGGCGCCGACCCGCCCGCGGTCGTCGAGCCGCCGGAGGAAACCGTCACCGTCGAAGAGGTGCGGACCGATGAGCCATGGCCGCTGTTCGGGCGCACGCCAACGCGGTCGAGTCTCGCCGCCGACGCTGATCTCCCGCCGCCACTTCGGGAGCTGTGGCAACTCGAGGGCCAGAAGCGCCTTCGCATCCCACCCGTCGTCGCGTACGGACGCGTGTACTCGGCCTCCGAGCACGGTGGCGTGCTCGCGCTCGACGTCGACAGCGGCCAGGTGCTCTGGCAAAAGGATTTGGATCGCTGCGTCGAGTCGTCGCTTGCCGTCAGCGATCAGATTCTGTACGTGCCCCTGATGGACGCTGCACCCTGCCCGCGACACGCCCGCCGTGCGGCTGGTTTCCTCGTCGCGCTCGACGCGGCGACGGGCGACGAACTCTGGCGCTTCGAAGCAGGAATCGTGGAATCGGCACCCGTGATCGCGGGTGGACGCGTCTTTATCGGGTCATGGGACGGGAACGTCTATGCGCTGGATGCAAAGACCGGGGAGGAGATCTGGTCGAGCCCGACCGACGATCGAATCCGCGGAGGGGTTGCCGTTCGGCAAGGCACCGTCTACGTCGGATCTTTCGACAATCTCCTATACGCGCTCTCCGCTCGCGACGGCGAGTTGCTTTGGACTGCGCCCGGGGTTGGGAGGTTCTACTCCACCCCCGTCGCCGTCAGAGGACTGGTGCTCGCCGGCAACACCGACAACAACCTCTACTCCTTCGACGCGCGAACGGGCGAACAGCGCTGGGTCGTGGCCACCGGCGGCGTGGTCTACGGCTCACCGGCGATCTGGCAGAACACCGCGTATGCAACATCGTTCGACGGCACCGTCTACGCCATCGATCTCGAATCGGGCGCGGCGGTTTGGACTCTCGACACCGGTGCTTCGATCAACAGCTCGGCCTCCGTTATCGGCGGCATCGTCTACGTCTCGACCACCGACCGACGCACGCTCGCCATCGACGGAGTGACAGGCCAGGAGCTCTGGAGCTTCCCGGACGGGCGACGAGGCCAGATGATCACGGACGGCGAGCGGCTCTTCCTCGCGGGCGACCGCATCGTGTACGGCCTGGAGCCGGATCCCGACACACCGCTCGAGCCCGTGGAGACCGTCGCCCCACCGCCCCCACCGCCTCCGGAGGAGACCGTCGAGCCCGAGCCTCCGCCTGAGGAGCCCCCGCCGCCGGAGCCCGACCCTCCGCCTCCGGCTGAGGTCCCGCCACCGCCGGCTGAGGAGCCCACTCCCGTGGAGCCGCCGCCGGCGGGCGGCGGAGCCGCAGCGAACCCGTAATGTGGTCGTTGGTACAGTCGGCCGCTGTGGCCGACGCTAGGACGTTGAAGCGGTGAGCGAGCTCGAGCGTGAAGTCGAAATCGACGTTGGGAACCTCGGTCGGTCGCTGCTACGCGGCTGGTGGATCATCGTGCTGGCGATCGTGGTGGGAGTCGTCGTCGGACTTCTCGTCGCCAGGGGTGGCGGCGAGCTCTTCCAGGCTCGCGTGGCCGTCTACCTGGGGCAGCCGCTCTCGACCAGCGGGTCGAGCCAGCTGCAGAGCCTCCAGACGAACCCGTCCAGCGTCGGGCAGATCGTGCGCGGACAGGAGCTCGTCCGCGCCACCGCTGAAGAGGTTGGCATGGCGCCGAGCGCGCTTCGGCGCAACACGTCGACTCGCACCGTCGCCGGCGCCCTGACGCGCAATGGGCAGACACCGCTCATCGAGGTCATCGTCAGAGGCAAGGATCGCGAGAAGGTCGCCCAGGCGGCGAACCTGCTCGCGGCTGCCGTTGTCGCCAACGTCTCGAACTACGCGGACGCGAAGATCATGAACCTCGAAGAGGTGATCGCAGAGCAGGATCGCGAGCTGGCACGAATCGACGAGAGTCTCGCGCGATCCGACGGGCTGCTCGGCGACGAGACGGTGCCCGCCACCGAGCGTGCCGTGATCGCGATCGCGAGCGACGGCACGAGCCAGCGACGCGGTTCGCTCGTCGACTCTCGCGCGAAGGCACAGCTCGACTTGACGGTGGCTCAGGAGGTCGAGCGAGGGCGGGTCGTCAGCACCGCCTCGGCAACAAAGGTCGATGCGCGAAGCCGTCGCAGCTCCGTCGTCGTCGGCGCCGTCGTTGGCGCGATCGTGGGCATCGTCCTCGCGTTGCTTCTCCCTGTGGTTCGCTCGCGAGCCAGCCGGCAAACGGGCGGGTGATGCGGGATGTTCGAGGGCAAGTCGGTCGGCGTCGTCGTTCCGGCGCACGACGAAGCGCACCTTGTTGGCGCCACCGTCGCTGAGATCCCGGCGTTCGTCGATTGCATTATCGTCGTCGACGACGCGTCGACCGATGCGACCGCCGAGAACGCCGCTACAGGCGACCCGCGCGTCGCGGTAATCCGTCACGAGAGCAACAAGGGCGTCGGCGCCGCCATCGTGACTGGCTACAAGGAGGCGATTGCGCGCGGGCTCGATGTCACGTGTGTGATGGCCGCCGATGGACAGATGGCGCCGGAGGATCTCGAGACCCTCGTTGCGCCCGTCGCGCGAGACGAAGTCGATTACGCGAAGGCGAACCGGCTGTTCACCGGGCAGGCGTGGGACGTGATTCCGCACAACCGTTACCTCGGGAACGCGGCGCTCTCCTTTCTGACGAAGATCGCGTCGGGTTACTGGCACATCGCCGATTCGCAATCCGGCTACACGGCCGTCGATCTCGAGACCCTGAAGCTGCTCGACCTCGACGCGCTCTACCCGCGCTATGGCTTCCCGAACGACATGCTCGTTCACCTCAACGTCTGGAACCGCCGCGTACGCGACTTTCCGTCGAGACCGATTTATGGCGTCGGTGAGCGGAGCGGAATCAAGCTACGCAGCGTCGTGCCACGGATCTCCTGGCTGCTGTTCAAACGCTTCCTCTGGCGATTGCGCGAGAAGTACGTGATCCGCGATTTCCATCCACTCGTGCTGTTCTACGCGCTCGGCTTCATCTTCTTGACACTTGGCATCGGCCTTGGTATCGCGGTGACGATCTTGCGGATCCTGGGCAACGCCGTATCGTCGGGCACGGTCGTCCTCATCGCGCTTCTGGTCGTAGCAGGGCTGCAGTTCTCGCTCTTCGCCATGTGGTTCGACATGGAGTCGAACAAGGAGTTGAAGTAGGCCCCTGCTCAGTGGGCGTTTTGTCGTTCTCGACGGCGGGTACTGCAAACGGATTGCTAACGCGCGGGTTCGCCGCGAACTAGTGCGTCCACCATTGCTGCGCCGCGGTGGTCACCGTTTCCGTTGCTCCCAGATCCTTCGGTGGCAATCGTTGCGATGTTGACGCATACTCGCTGGCGTCTCTTGGCTCGACCGAGGGCGCCGTGGCCAACTAGCTCGGGAGTACGGCCGACGTGAAGCTTTTCTACTGGGGTGATCGCCCGGAGCTTCCGACGAATTTCGGTGACCAGCTGAACCCTTGGCTGTGGCCGCGCGTGCTACCTGAGTTGTTCGGCCCAACCGCCACCGGCCCCTCGAACAGTGAAGAATGTCGCCCGGCCCTGTTTCTCGGCATCGGGACTGTTCTCAACAGTGCGATTCCGCCGGACGCCGCCGAGTACGTTGTTCTGGGCGCAGGTGCCGGCTACGGAGTATTGCCGACCATCGACGAGCGTTGGCGAATCTACGCTGTCCGTGGCCCTCTGACGGCGCGCGAACTCGGACTGGACGACTCCGTGGCCGTCGTTGACCCCGCTGTCCTGGTCCCGTCGGTTCTTGAGCAAGGCCCCGAGCCGGTCCGCACGGGCCCCGCCTTCATGCCGCACTGGAGCTCGAACAACGCGGGCTGGCATGACGTCTGCCGAGACGCGGGCCTGACGTTGATCGACCCCCTAGCCAGTGTCGATGCGATCATTGCCGCCATCCGTTCTGCCACCGTCTTGATCGCGGAGGCAATGCACGGTGCAATCGTGGCAGACGCCTTCCGTGTGCCGTGGGTCGCAGTCCACACATTGAGCGAGGACCACCTACCGTTCAAGTGGCGGGATTGGTGCGCGTCCGTCGCGTTGCCGCACGTCTCTCACGCCCCGCCTCGGCCACAGGATGGCCACCCCATCGGGATCATCGCGCGAGAACTCGATACTCTCGCTACGGATGGTCCGCGGCACTGCCTCAGCAGCTCAGCCGTACTCGATGCCAAAGTGACGGAACTAGGACGACGCATCGAGCAGCTACGTGTTGAGCGACAGGACCCCTAAGTGTGAGATAGCCGGGGCGGACACGCCGTGATGCGCTGACACGGGGCGGCAACGGATATGGAGTCGAACAAAGACCTGAAGTGGCCCAGGCGCGGACCGGCCGTGCCCGACGCAGCCCACCCGACGCGCTCGCACTAGGCTTCGCGGCGGGGACATCACATCGGGTCATCGAAGACAGCGTTAGGAGCCGGTCACTGTGCCGTTCATGCTGAGGGTCACGTGGGACATCAAAGAGGGCCAAGAGGACAACTTCAGAGCGAATCAGGAGATGCTCTGCGGCGTGATGCTCGAGCACCCAGGGGTGATCGCGTACCACGCCGAGTATCCGAGTCCAGGCCTGAGCGAGTGGACCGAGATCTACGCCAACGATGCGGCGTTCAAGGCTCATCTCGACAACGAGAAGGGCCAAGCACCGCTCGGCGCGCTCGTCGGGGCCTGCGACAGGATCACGTGTAGGTGCTTCGGTAACCCGAGCGACGAGTCAAAGGAGATCCTGGCCGGCTTCGGCACCGTGTACGAAGAGACCGCCCCTCATGCCTTCGTCCTCAACCCGAGCGCGGACAGGGATTCGCTGGTCTGAAAAGCCAGAAGCTGCAAAGGGCCGTGGCTATGATGGCCGCGTGCTGACGGGAGTTGCCATGTGGTTGAGGAGTTCGGCACGGTGACTACCGCGGTCGTGACGGGGGGCTGCGGCTTTCTCGGGTCGCACCTTTGCGACCACCTGCTCGGGGACGGATATCGCGTCCTTTGCGTCGACAACCTCGATACCGGGAATCTCGAGAACATCCAGCACATTCGCTCGGGTGACTTCGAGTTCGTCAACCACGACATGACGGAGCGCATCGACATCGTCGAGCCCGTCGACTTCGTGTACCACCTCGCGAGCCCGGCGAGCCCCATCGACTACCTGCGCCTGCCGCTGCACACGCTCAAGGTCGGTAGCTACGGAACGCATCACGCGCTTGGCCTCGCAAAGTTCAAGCGCGCTCGGTTCCTCCTGGCCTCGACGAGCGAGGTGTACGGCGACCCGCTGGAGCATCCGCAGTCGGAGTCGTACTGGGGAAACGTCAATCCGATCGGCCCGCGCGGCGTCTACGACGAAGCGAAGCGGTATGCGGAGGCTCTCACGATGGCGTATCACCGCCAACAGGGCGTGGACACGGCGATCGTGCGGATCTTCAACACCTACGGCGCTCGCATGCGACCAAACGACGGGCGGGCGATCCCGACGTTCCTCCGCCAAGCGCTCGAAAACAAGCCATTGACCGTGTTCGGCGATGGTTCCCAGACGCGGAGCTTTTGCTACGTCGACGACCTCGTCCGCGGCCTCTACCTCCTGGCGACGAGCGACGAGCACCTGCCCGTCAACCTTGGCAATCCGAGCGAGTTGAGCCTGCTCGACCTCGCGAGAGCGGTCATCCGCATCACCGGCGCCGAGAGCACGATCGTGTACGAAGCGCTTCCTGAAGACGACCCGAAGATTCGGCGGCCAGACGTCGCGCGGGCGCGCGAGATCCTCGGCTGGGAGCCGACGGTCGAGCTTGACGACGGTCTCCGGCGAACGCTTGACGGCGCCTGACACGCCACCGTCACCGGTAGCGGCGCCTGAGGATCGCATCGCGCCGAGGTGATCGCCCCGGCATCTGTCGTAAGGCTTTCGTAAAACCACGAGAGAGACGGCGAGACCCGCCGATATCATCTGACGAACCAGCTTGTCGTTCCCGTCGGCGGTGAGCCGGCCAGTGCCCTCTCTATTCATGCTGAGTAGACCCATCCATGAGCTCCTGCCTGTGCGACGAGTTGTCGTGCTTGCGATCGTTCTTCTTGGGCTGGTCGTCGGTACGGCACGAGCCGAGGCTGCCGACAACCTCCTCGTCGGCATCCACGATGACGCTCAGGTTCTCGGCAACTCCGTGGAGGCGTTTGGTGCGCTCGAGCAGCTACGCGCACAGGTTGTGCGCGTCGCGTTGCGCTGGGACAACGTGGCTCGGAAGCAGCCCGCGAAGGGCAACGACCCAGGCGATGAGGCGTACGACTGGGATACGTACGATCGGACGGTGATCGCGGCGGCGGCACGCAACATCGAGGTCGTGTTCACTATCTGGGGCACGCCTGGTTGGGCCAACGGCGGGAAGAATCCTGCGTTCGCGCCGAAGAAGGCCTCGAAGCTGCGGGCGTTCGCGATGGCCGCTGCGCGGCGCTACTCGGGGGCGTACGAAACGGTTGAGTACTCGGTACTCCCACGTGTGAGTCGCTACACCGCCTGGAATGAGCCGAACCTTCATACGTTCCTCAGACCCCAGTTCAAGCGAGTCAAGGTCAAGGGGAAGAAGGCCCGGTTCGTCAAGCGCAGCCCGAAGATCTACGCGCGGATCTGCAACGCCGTCGTGAAGGGGGTGCACGCGGCGAGTGCCGAGAGCGGCTTCGAGTCGCAGGTTGCCTGCGGTGTGACGGCTCCTGGTGGGACGAACCGTGGCGACGCTCGGCGCCCATCGATCTCTCCGCTCCCATTCCTCCGTGGAATGAAGGCTGCCGGCGCGAGATTCGACGCGTACGCACACCACCCGTACCCGCAGTCGCCGCACGAGAAGCCGACGGACCGTCCAAAAGCAAGCTCGCGGATATCGCTAGGCTCTATCTGGCGACTGCTACTGGAACTCGAGCGCCTCTACGGAGACGATGTCCCTCTCTGGATTACGGAGTACGGCTACCAGACGAACCCACCGGACGACATACTGGGGGTGTCACCGAAGAAGCAGTCGCAGTACCTTCGACTCGCGTATGGGATCGCACTGGCGAATCCGAGGATCGAGATGCTGATCTGGTTTCTCATCGAGGACGAACGACGTGTTGACAGCCCCACGCAAGGGTGGCAGTCAGGTCTCAAGACGGCCGACGGCAAGAAGAAGCCCGCGTACAAGACCTTCCGCAAGCTCCCACATCCGTAACTGCTGAACAGATGAGCCAGCCACCAGACCTAGAGCGACTCGAGGAACTAAGAGCCCCTCCACCGGCCGAGAAGGCGGTCCCGCCGACCAGCCGGCGACCGGACCCTGCCGGCGATATCAGGGCGAGCCGGCCTCACCGGCTGCATCGACGGCCGCTCCGGAGCTTCGCCCGAAGGCTCGTCAGCGTCGCCTCGTTGCTGGCTCTCGATGCCGCCGGGCTCGCGCTCGGCGTGTACCTCACGCTCGCCGTACGTGAGCTCTGGGTGGGCAACACCCCGATCCTGTGGGGTGCCCTCTGGCAGGCGTTCGCAACGCTCTTCCCGTTCCTCGTACTGGTCACTGTTCTCGTTTTCTGGCAACAAGGTCTCTATGCGCAGCGCGAGGTTCGGGCCGGCTTCACGCGCGTGGCGCCGGCACTCGTCGTCGTTGCGCTACTCACGCTCGCGTTCGCGGCCGGTACCGGTCACCACTTCTCGACGTACCTGCTGTTCCCGACTGCCGTCGCGATCACCTCGATCACCATCGGAATCCTCAGAGCGAGCTACGAAACCATCACAGCGGCGATGTGGAGCCGGGTCGGCCTCCGGCGTCGCGCGGTGTTGCTGGGCGAGGCCCGAGACATCGAGCGCCTGCGAGTCGTTCTCGATACGCAGCGGGGTGGGATCGAGTACGCGATCGCTGGCTACGTCGGCCCTGGAGAGGTCGATGGCTCCGTGCCGTGGCTGGGCCGGACCGATGAGCTCGACCGCGTTCTGCGTGAGCTGGACGTTGACGAGCTGATCGTCAGCGACTCCGACGTGACCGAGCGGCAGCTGCTCGACATCGTCGCGGTGGGCCACCGTCGTGGGGTTCGCGTCAACGTCGCACCAACGACAACCGAGATTCTCGAGCGCCGCGCACAGTACATCCCTGGACAGGCCGTTCCGTTGTTCGAGCTGCGGCCACCCGTTCTCGCCGGCTTCGACTGGTTCCTTAAGCGCACGTTCGACGTTGTCGTCAGCGCTGCCCTCGTGATCCTCGGTCTGCCCATCTGGCTGCTGATCGCGCTGGCGATCAAGCTCGACTCGCCCGGGCCGGCGCTCTACCGGAGCCGTCGCGTCGGGCTCGGCGAAGACGGTTTCGACATGCTGAAGTTCAGGACGATGAGGAACGATGCCGCTGCGCTCCAGGTGGAGCTCGAAGGCGTGAAC
>JAUVPB010000230.1 GCA_030598925.1 Actinomycetes bacterium | reverse complement strand
TCGTTGGTGGCGTGCCCACCAGCAAGCACCGTACCGACCGCATTCCACGTGAGCGAGCCCGTGCCGGCGGGCTGCTAGTATCAGTTGCCACTAGTCGGTCTTCGCGGCGGAGGGAGGCACGGATGGCGATCGGGGACGTGATGAATGTCCGCTTGGTGTACGTCACTCCGGAGGTCGACGTGGGAGTCGCGGCTCGCCAGATGCTCGACGAGGGCGTCGGATCAGTCGCAGTCTGCGAGGAGACGAGGCTCGTCGGCATCCTGACCGAGCGCGACGTCCTGCGACTGTTTGCGCAGGGGGCGCCGGACGACGCCACGAAGGTCGCCGACGTGATGACGACCGACCTCATCACGACGACGGCGGACACCGACATCCTCGAGGTGGCGCGGATCATGGGAAAGCACCACGTCCGGCACCTGCCCGTACTCGAGGGGGAGAACCTCCTCGGAATGGTCGGCGTGCGCGAGGTCGTGGACGTGCTGGCCGAACGGCTCTGGCGAGCGCAGGAGGACGACGTGCGATCGACGGTTCACGAGCTGCTGGGCACACTGCGGCAGCGGACAGCGCAGCGCGGCTAGCGAGGGCAAGCGTCACCCGGCGGCGACACGGGCCGCGATCGCGTCGCCGACCTCGACTGTCCCAGCGTCTCCGCCGACGTCAGCAGTGCGCGGGCCTTGCGCGCAGACCTCGTCGAGAGCCGCCGCGAGACGTGCTGACGCCTCGGGCTGACCTAGGTGTTCGAGCATCAGAACCGTGCTCCAGATGGCGCCGACCGGATTCGCGATGCCCTGTCCCATGATGTCCGGCGCCGAGCCGTGCACGGGCTCGAACAGCCCGGGAGTATCGCTCCCGGGAGCGATGTTTGCGCTCGCGGCTGTCCCCATCCCACCCTGAATGGCCGCTGCGATGTCGGTGAGAATGTCGCCGAACAGGTTCGAGGCCACGACCACGTCGAGTGACCCAGGATTGCGCACCATGCGGGCTGCCAGGGCGTCGACGAGAACGCGCTCGACCTCCACGGTGGGAAACTCGGACGACGTCTCCTCGACGACCTCGTCCCACAGCACGTAGCCGTAGCGAGAGGCATTTGATTTCGTCGCGCTCGTGAGCCGACCGCTCCGGGCGCTCGCCTGCTCGAACGCGTAGCGCACCACGCGCTCGACGCCCGCCCGCGTGAACACGCTCGTCTCGATCCCGACCTCGCCCGGGTGCCCGCGATGCGCACGTCCGCCGATGCCCGAGTACTCGCCCTCGGAGTTCTCGCGCACGAACAGCATGTCGATGTCCTTGGCGCTCCGGCCGGCAAGCGGCGTCGGCACCCCGGGAAGCAGGCGGACGGGTCGAAGGTTGGCCCAGAGGTCCAGCCGCTGGCGGATTGGCAGGATCATCTCCCAGAGCGAGATGTGATCCGGCACGCTGGGATGCCCACACGCGCCGAGCATGCACGCGTCGTGGCTGCGGAGAGTCTCCTCCCAATCGTCCGCCACCATCGAGCCCGTCCGGTGCCAGCGATCGGCTCCCCAATCGAGCTCGGTCCATTCGACATCAAGCCCGAGCGCATCGACGACCTTGCGCGCCTCGGCAATGACCTCTGTCCCGACACCATCGCCGGGCATTAGTGCGATCTTCAGACTCACGCGGCGATCTTACGTGACACGCGGGGCCCAACCTGCTCTGATACCGCGATGGCCGCAGCCCCCTCGCCGCGCCTTGACCGCACGGCAGCGGTCGCATTCGCAGGCGCCTTTCTCGCGGTCGGGCTTACGTATGTCGCCGTATTCGTCGTACCGCCACTGATCACGGTGTTCGTCGACGATCTCGGGCTCTCGCACTCGCAAGCCGGCGCTCTGATGAGCGTGTATCTGGTGGGCTACGCGGCCACGAGCCTCGTCTGTGGACAGCTCGCCGACCGCTACGGCGCCGTCCGGGTGATGGGGATCGGTCTGGCACTCGCGGGCGTCTCGACCCTCCTCTTTGCCGCGACCGACGATCTCGCGGTCTTCCTCGTGTCGCGCCTCGGCGTTGGTGTCGCGACCGGGCTCGTCTATGCGCCCGGCATCGCGTTCGTCGCGAGGTTGCTTCCCGCGCGCCGGGTCAGCACCGGCGTCGGCGTCTACCTCGCCGGCCTCTCGGCCGGCGTCACGGTTGCCTTCCTCGCAACCCCCCTGCTCGAGGACGCGTACGGCTGGCGCTGGCCGTTCATCATCTTCGGCGGCGCGATTCTCGCGGGAACCGTTGTCTTCGTCTTGATGGCGCGTCCTGCCACCGCTCGAGCGTCACGACCGGCCGAGGTGACCCACAGCGAGCCGATCGCGACGAGAGAACTGATCGCCGATCCCGCATTCCTCCGTGTCTGCGGGGCCCTCTTTATCGCGATGTTCGTTGCCTACGGTGTCTTCACGTGGATTCCACCGTACTTCGACGAGAGCGCCGGCTTCTCGGCAAGTCAGATCTCCGTCGCGCTCGCGATCTCGGTCGCGGTGGGTATGCCGGCCACCGTCCTCGCCGGCTGGGCCTCGGACCGGACCGGGCGGCCGCTAGTGATCGCGAGCGTCGGCTTTGCGATGGCCGTCACGCTCGTCGTCCTCGCCGCAGCAGATGAGATCTCGTTCGGGCTGGCGACAATGATGGCAGTCGTCGCAACGTTCGGCGTGACAGGAGGACTCATTCCGCTGTTCGTACTGCCCGGGATGGTCGTGAAGCCGGACGCGGCCGCGAAGGCAACAGGAATCGCGACCTCGGCGGCCATGTGTGGAGCGATCGTCTCGACCTTCCTGGGCGGTTGGCTGGTCGAGTTGACCGACGGCTACGCGCTGCCGTTCCTGGTCTACGTCGCCGCGACCGCTGTGGCCCTGATCGTCGTCTTCCCGATGGCAGCAGCCACGATCCGAAAGCGGCAGCGCGTCGCGACGCCGTAGCGGGGCCCGCGACAGCCCACGCGCCAGTCGCTAGTGCTCGAGCGCGATCAGAGCGGCCGTGGTGATAGCGGCGGGCGAAAGGTCGTACTCGTCGTACACGGATGCCAGATCGCCGACCTGGCCATAGACGTCAACACCAAGGGGCACGCCGCGCATGCCGAGAGCGCTTCCGAGCCAGCTCAGCGCATGTGACGCGCCGTCGATCACGGTGACGATCGGAGCGGAGCGCAGCGCCGGCGGCACAAGCAGCTCCAGGTGCGAAGACTGGCGGCGAGCACCGAGGTCGGAGAGATGTGTCAGCCGGTTCGAGCGCCAGTTGCGATACGCCTTGTCCGGCGAGCTGAGACACAGGACGCCAGCGTCGACACCCTCCTCGGACGCAAGCTGGTCGGCAGCCTCGAGCACCTCTGGGACGATCGCGCCACAGGTGGCGAGGATCACCGAGTCGGGGCCGGCAGTTGGCTCACGAAGCCAGTAGGCGCCTGCCAGCACATCCCGCCGAAGGGCGTCATCGCCGCGCTGCTCGATCAGCGTCGTAAACGGCGCCTGCGCGATCGGCTTCGTGGTGAGACGAAGGTACAGCGACTCGCCGTCGGGCTCCTGCATCGAGCGCAGATGGTCGAGCAAAATCCACTCGAGCTCGCGTGCGTAACTGGGTTCTGCGTACACGATTCCCGGCAGCTCGATACCAATGCTCGGCGTGATCGTCGACTGGTGCGCCCCGCCCTCGCGCGAGAGCGAGACGCCCGACGGAGTCCCGAGCACGATGAACTTCGAGCCCGAGTACGTGCCGTAGAGCATCCCTTCCAGGCCGCGGACGACGAAGGGGTCGTACAGCGTTCCGATCGGGAACAGTGGCTGGCCCTGGTAATCGCTCGTGAGGCCGAGCTGGCCGAGCATGAGAAACAGATTCATCTCGGAGATGCCGAGCTCGACGTGCTGGCCCGTCGGACCGACGCGCCAGCTCAGCGCGGAGTCTTGCTCCTCCTCGTAGGTCGGCTCCTCTTCGTGGCCGTACACGCCGACCTTGTTGATCCAGCCGCCGAGGTTCGTCGAAACGGAGACGTCGGGCGAGACAGTGACGACGCGCTTCGCAATCTCCTCGATCCTGGAGAGATCGAGCAACGTGCGGCCGACGGCCGCCTGCGTCGAGGTCGATGCGGGATCACGGGTCGCGATTGTCTGAGGCACCGAGATCGTCGCGGACGGTGGACGCTCTTCACGTGTGAGTCGCTCGAGTGCGTTGCTGCAGATCTCGCCCTCGGGCGAGCCGTCGGCGAAGCGATCCCACTCGGTCTCGGGGGTCAACCCGAAGCTGTCGCGCAGAACGTCCATCTGCTCTCCGTTCAGCAGAGCCGAATGGTTCATCGGCCGACCCGCTATCGGCAAGCCCCACCCCTTGATCGTGTACGCGAACAGGACGGTGGGTCGCGTCGC
>JAUVPB010000325.1 GCA_030598925.1 Actinomycetes bacterium | reverse complement strand
CCGGCGACCCGCCGATGAGCACGCTGCTCGCACGGAACGCGGAGATCCTCGTCACGATGGACGGGGAGCGGCGCGAGATCCCGGGCGGCGGCATGTTCGTTCGCGACAACCTGATCGAGCAGGTCGGGCCGAGCGAGGAGCTGCCGGCGGAGGCCGATGTCATCCTCGACCTATCCGGACGCGTCGTGTTGCCGGGGTTCGTCAACACCCACCACCATCTCGAGCAGACGCTGACCCGGGCGCTCCCGGCCGCCCAGAACATCAACCTGTTCCCGTGGCTGAAGGAGCACTACCGCATCTGGGCGCGCAAGACCGCCGAGGCCACACGCACGTCGACGCTGATCGGGCTCGCCGAGCTCGCCCTGTCGGGCTGCACGACGGTGTTCGACCATTCGTACGTCTGGCAGAGCGGCTCACGCGTTGACGACCAGATCTCGGCGGCGGCCGAGATCGGAGTGCGGTTCCACGCCTCGCGCGGCAGCATGTCGCTCGGTGAGTCGATGGGTGGGCTGCCGCCGGACGAGTGCGTCGAAGATGAGGATGCAATCCTTGTCGACTCTCAGCGCGTGATCGAGACGTACCACGACGCCTCCCACGGCTCGATGACCTCGATCGCCCTCGCGCCGTGCTCGCCGTTCTCGGTCACCGCCGACCTGCTCAGCCGCTCGGCTGAGCTCGCTCGTCGCTACGAGCGGGTCGGCCTCCACACACACCTGTGCGAGACGCTGGACGAGGAGCGCTACACGCTCGAGACACACAGGCTGCGCCCTGTCGACTGGATGGAGACGCTCGACTGGATCGGCGATGACGTCTGGTATGCGCACGCCGTGCACGTGACCCCGGACGAGACCCAGAAGTTCGCGGCGACGGGAGCGGGCGTCGCCCACTGTCCGAGCTCGAACATGCGCCTGGCGTCCGGAATCGCTCCCCTGAAGGAGTTCCGGGACGCCGGGGTGAAGGTCGGGATCGGCGTCGACGGCTCAGCGAGCAACGACTCGTCGAACATGCTCCTCGAGGTCCGGCAGGCGATGCTCGTGGCTCGGCTGAAGATCGGGCTCCTGCCGCCGGAGGGGCCGATGACGGTCCTGTCGACCTCGGACCCGCTGCGCCGAGACGAGTGGCTGACCGCCCGCGACGCCCTGGAGACGGGAACCCGAGGGGGCGCTCAGGTCCTCGGCCGCGACGACATCGGTCAGCTCGCGCCGGGCATGTGCGCCGACTTCTTCTCGGTCGACATCAGCGGTGTTGAGTTCGCGGGCGGCCTCCACGACCCGGTTGCGAGCATCGTGTTCTGCGCGCCGCACCGAGCGGACACGACCGTGATCAACGGGAAGGTCGTCGTCGAGGGAGGCCGGATCGTCACCCTCGACATGGAGCCCGTCATCGAGGCGCAGAACCGCTTCGCTCACGAGATGAGAGCGGCGTAGATACGCTCGCGCGATGAGCATCTCGCTGTCGACCCACGTGCTCGACACCGGCGCCGGGCGCCCAGCCGAGGACGTTCGCGTCGAGCTCTACCGGGGGGAGCGTTGCCTCGGTAGCGGACAGACGGGCAGCGACGGTCGCATCCCCGAGCTCGCGGCGAGCCTCGACCCAGGCGCGTACCGGCTCGTCTTCCACCCCCCGTCACCGTTCTTCCGGCGCGTTGAGCTGGAGCTGGAGCTAGAGGAAGGTCACTACCACGTGCCCCTTCTCGTCTCGCCCTACGGATGCACGAGTTACCGGGGCAGCTAAGCGCCGACGAGCTGGCCGAGCTGTTCGAGGGTCGGACGCAGCTCGTCAAGCAGCTCGCCACCCGGGAGAACCCGCTCGTAGCGGCCAGGCAGGTCGTACACGAGCTCTCCGATGAGGCCAAACGCGAGGCCCTCGATGCACATCCGTCGATCGGAGCGCGCAAGCTCTCGGCCAGATCCGCAGCCGAGCAAGGAGCTGACGCCGACCCCGCCGCCAACTCGGCAGCGATCTTGACCGGGATAGCCGGATCAACGAACAACGCCGTGCCGACCGCGACCGCCGACGCGCCCGCCAGGAAGAACTCGACCGCGTCCTGCCAGGTCTGAATGCCGCCCATGCCGATGATGGGCACGTCGCGCTCGCGGGCCGCATCACGATAGACCCGTTGCACCAGATTCAGGGCGAGCGGTTTGATGGCCGGCCCGCTCAAACCGCCGGTGCCGTTGGCCAGCTTCGG